>CAYXFO010000209.1:0-7650 GCA_964464255.1 uncultured Pirellula sp. | reverse complement strand
GGATGGTTCGAGATAGTTGTTTCAACGAGTAATTTTCTCGTCGCAGTTCGGCGGCCAACCATCGAAGCAACTCGGAATTGGACGGCGGATTGGAATCTCGGAAATCATCGGGCGAATCGACAATGCCGCGGCCGAAGTATTGGAACCAGATCCGATTGGCCAGGTTGGCATCGAATTGCGAATTATCAACCGTCAGCCAACGACCGAATCGCTCGAGAACGGTTCCTGACGACTCTTCGGCATGAGTCGAAGCAGCGTTGGTGGAAGCAGCATCGCTGAATGGAAGCGGTCTCGGAGGAACCTTTTGCGAGCGACCGGGATGGAGCGTTTCCGCTGACCGATCTGCCAACGAGATAATCTCGTCTCCCGTAATGATATGTTTATCGAGTTCATCTTTTGGCTTGTTGTCGATCTGTTTGCGCTCGATGGTTGTGAAGTAGGCGGCCAGGCCGTAATAGTCATCTTGTTTCCATCGATCGAATGGATGGTTATGGCATTTCGAGCATTGAACGCGAACTCCCAAGAAGACTTGGGCAGCAGACTCTGCCGTGGTAAATGGATCGCGATGGGTGCGATGATAGGATGCGGGTGGGTTTTCGTAGGTGGAGCCGACACTCGATACCAGCTCGGAGATCCAAGACTGCATCGAACGGTCCGATGCCACTTGCTGTCGCAACCATTCATGCAGAATCGCCGCACCCTTGGGACTCATGACCTTGTCTTCATTGCGAATCAGGTCGGACCATCGCATGGCCCAGACATAATCGAACGCAGGATCGGCCAGCAGTCGATCGACGAGCGACTCGATCTTGTTGGGACCATCATCCGTGACGAAAGCGAGCGTTTCTTCGGGGCGAGGCAATCTCCCCAACGCGACCAGATACAGTCTCCGCACCAAGGTCCAATCGTCGGCTTGTGGTGCAGGAGTCAAATTCAGTTCCTTGCATTGAGCCTCGACGATCGCATCGATCGGGTTGCTGCTCGGCGTGGACACGCCAGCGAAACTCGGCGAATGCCCTAGGAAGACGACACGACCGCTGGCTCGTCCGGATAGGTAGGTGGCGCCGAAACTGACATCGATCGGCGCATGGGCGTGAACGGACCCATCCGGATGTAATTCGATTCCGGTAGCGGTGCTCGGTTCGATGCGAGCCCATCGGGTGACATCTCGAATCGATCCATCAGCAAATTTCGCTTGCACGATCAATCGCGCGTTCAACTCCCCTGGCAGCATGCGCTGCATTCGGGGTAACACTTCCAGGGATACAAGCGGACTTGCCCGGGTCTCGATCGCTCCTGTTTCGATCCACTCTCGGAGCCACTGGTATTCGACGGAATCGACGTCGAAGCGTTTGCCACCCTGATGAGCGACTTGGGCCGTTGCCTTGCGCAGGATGAGGCTTGCCTCTGGTTCCCAGAGATCGATGCGACGTTGTGCATATTCGCGGCTCAACCGATGGTAATCGAACGGCGGGTCATCGCCGCGCAGACTCAGACGCATTCCCCCTTTGCCATGCAGGTTGCCATGGCATGTTCCCAAATTGCATCCGCTGCGAGTGAGAAGCGAAGTGACCTCGCGATCATATGCGAAGGCTGGATCCTCGGTCATCTCGATCGGTACTCGAGCCGTCAGATCGCGCCAATACACCTCCAATTGGCTTGTTCCGGTGGAGCGATACTCAATCCAACCGTTTGCGATCTCACCCCGAGAATCATCCGATATTCGAATTCGCAAGTCGGGATGCTGGCTGATGTCAGCAACCTCACCTTTACTCGTGCGGACGAGAATGGAGAAGCGAGCAGGATAGCGCGGGGTCGCAACCATGTTCGCTGGCAACACTTCCAACGATGATCCCATGAAAGAGGGACGATCCGGCGATGGAGGATCGGCAGAAAAGGCGAGGGCCTGCGCAACTATCCAAACGA
This sequence comes from uncultured Pirellula sp., assembly GCA_964464255.1. Lineage (GTDB taxonomy): Bacteria > Planctomycetota > Planctomycetia > Pirellulales > Pirellulaceae > JBKCUI01. The sequence continues at coordinate 5,724 of CAYXFO010000209.1, read as the reverse complement.
GGAGTCCGAGACAAACTCGCATGCGGATTGGGGCGATCGCGTTTATGAGCAAAGGCGCTCGAAGCATCGGCGAAGTGGGTTCGGCGGGAAAGATGAAAATTCGTGAGACGGATAGGGTGGGTGGGGCTAGCCCATGAGCAGAGTATAGCTGAAGATGCCTTCGGAATCATCGTTGATTTGTCGATACACCGCCATCAATGCATCTGATCGGAATCCGATTCGCATATGCAAGATCCATTTTCCGACGCACCCGTATCTCGTTTGGTCGGTTTTCGCGTTTTGCCTGCGAGCGAAGAGGACCGTGCAGCGGGAAAGGCAACGGTTCTGCTCGACACCGATGAACGGCTCCACAATCCGATGGGGAGAGTCCACGGCGGAATGATCGCTGCGCTGGCTGATGCCGCGATGGGGATCGCTTTTGGACGAACTTTGGATGCCGGGCAGGATTTTTCGACGATCGACCTGCACATCCATTTCATGCGTCCGGTTCGGAGCAACCAATTGACCGCCTCGGCATCGTTGATTCAGCGTGGGTTGCGAGTTGGTTTTGTGGAGTGCATGATCACCGATGATCGAGGTCGCGAAATCGCGCGAGCCAGTTGCAGTTGCACCAGTATCAGTTAGCCATAGTCTCCCGCGTGTTGACAAAAGATCAGGGTGATTTCGGGCGGGATCTTGTCAATCGATGATGGCATTCTCTTCGAGTATGCATCCCCCAGCGCAACGCCTCATCTTGTTCGTAGCGTTTGTTGAGAGTCAACGCGGTCAGGGCCTTGGCGAGTTCGAATCCCAAATAAAATGCATGCGATGCATCGACGTTGCGCGATTCGGGCATCTGCATTAGGGCGTCCATGATCTCGAATGGGTCGGTGCCGCGCAGATGAACTCCGCAGGCCATCAAGTGGATTTCGTTTCCATCGATCGCGATTCGATAGTTGTTGTCCTTGATCCCCGCAGCCATGGCCGAGAGGCTTTCTGGGGACGGATGATTCGCGGTCGGATCTCGCAGCATCACAAGTTTCTCCTCAAGATGCTTGGGAGGAATCCGATGCCGAACAGCGTAAGCCACCAAACGGCGAGCCAGGTCGCACTCGCGCACCGAGGATTGGGCCCACGGGATAACCTGAGTCGTCAGGACGCTGGTGATCTGTTGCTCTTCACAGAAACCGAGAAGAAGCGTGTTGATGGCTGCGGAATCGGAATCGGTCAATTCCGTTAGATTCCCGATCCCCATCAACATCGGAGCGTCTGGAAACATCCTTCGGGTGGCCAGATAGCGTCCGAGCGATTCCGAGAACCCGCATCCGATCGGTTCGAGGATCGGGTCGAGCCGGAATGGGACTTGCGCATCGCTCAAGTATTGAGCCGTCTCGACCATGCTTTGTTCGAAATCGGCAGGAGTATCGGGCACGACGACAACCTCCGCTCCCCAGTCGCGTGCCAGGGAACGATTGTGGCTGTTGACCGATAGGACAAGGGTAGCTCCGGCGCGGGTTGCCTGCTCCACCTCCCAGGGATCGAACGAGTCGATCGAAACGCGAAATCCTAAATCGATCAGTCGCTTGACTGCATCGGCGACCTGTTCCCATCGCGTGGCTGGTTCGCAACCCAAGTCGATACGATCGGCACCTTCTCTCGCAAGCCGACTTGCTTCAAGCACCAATGCTTCGACAGGCAATCGCGGTGCATAATTGATCTCTGCGATGATCTCGATCGAGAATTGACCGTAATCGTCGGATCGATGCCGACGGCGACCGAACAGAGTTGGCAGATCGCGTACATCTTTGGGTCCGCAATCGATGGGGATCGCAAAGTGTTTGCGGATTTCCTCTAAATGAGGTTGCAGGTATCCAGGAAGCAAAACGCGAGTTGCCGATTCGGGGACTTGGATGTGTCTCATCAACCACTTCGGAGTCATCAAAGCGGCGACGGTGATCGGCAACACGTCGATACTGTAATCGAATCCGCGAGCTTCCGATAACTGATGCACGATTTCGCGCACGGAGGCTTCCGCCAGTCGTCCTGTCACAAAGTGAATCGACTCTCGCATGATTCTCAGCTCTGCCGCGCGATTCGCATGAACAATCGTTTTTCGAAGAACTCTTTTTTCGAGAGCCTCATCCCTCTTGACCCACGTTGCACTTTAACGGAACATGTGCGAAGCGAGAAGCACTTAATGAATTGTTCGCAACGGACGCGAAATTCATGTGGCCGGTGTTTCTCGCTTTTTTTATCGACCCATCGCATGATCGAAGTCCTGATCGAAGATCCTTGGTTCTTGGTCGTCAACAAGCCGATCGATCTGCTCACGCAAGCGGTTGTGGGAGTGCCGAGCGTTCAATCGCAATTGATCGAACAGCTTCGCGTGAATGCATCGAACCCATTCATTGGAATGCCTCATCGTTTGGATCGGATGACCAGCGGAGTACTGGTTGTGGCGAGGAACCAACGAGCGCTTCGGCGACTCAGCGAACAGTTCGCCGCCCGGAGCGTCCGCAAGGAATATCTTGCTTGGGTATTCGGGAATGTCGAGGAACAAGGAGTGTGGACTGATTGGATTCGAAAGATTCCGGACGTCGCCAAGGCGGAATTGGTGGAACCGGAGGTCGACGGAGCCCGCCTCGCGGAATTGGAGTTTGAGACCCTGGATCGACGGTTCATCGGCTTGCAGGTGCTGACAACTGGGGAGCAGTCACAAGTGTCGCAGCCGCGACAGAAGGAAACCAGTCTCGTTCGGGTAGCCCTCAAAACAGGTCGCATGCATCAGATACGTATTCAGTTCGCATCCCGCGGCCATCCGATTTTGGGGGACGCGACTTATGGCGGGGAGATCGATTTCGCACGGCAAGAGCGTGAAACTCGCGAACCGATGCTGGCACTGCACGCCTCGCGTTTAGAGTTTAGCCATCCTAAAACAGCAGAACGTGTGGTTGCCGAGGCTCCAACTCCCGAATCATTTCCATGGAACTTACCGCGAGCCCGCTAGCTTCCTGGATAATCGAGTTTTCTCTGTAGACTTTTCTTGGCACGCCATGTGCGGTAAAGTGACACGGCTTCGTCAGGAGTATTTTTTGGCAGTTGCCATACGAAAACAATTATGCGGAAAGGGATTTTTTGAAATGGGGAATGCTGCTGAATTCACAGATGCCGGGTTCGATGCCGATGTACTGCAATCGAATCATCCCGTCTTGGTCGATTTTTGGGCACCCTGGTGCGGTCCATGCCGCCAGATTGCACCCCTGATCGATGAGTTGGCCAAACAATATGCGGGGGCCGTGAAGATCGGGAAGGTAAACGTGGACGAAAATCCTGCACTGTCGACTCAATATGGGATCAGTGCCATTCCCACACTGTTGGTATTCAAAGATGGAAAAGTTGTCGAACGATTTCAGGGAGTGCCTGCTCGGACGCGACTAGAGTCAGTACTCAACGAAGTCAGCTCTTAAGCTGTCACCCATTTCCTCTTCTTTCCTCTTCCATCATTGTGCATGAGATCAGGAGCGAACCAATGCGATCACCGATGAAGCGTTTCCAACTCGTTGCGGTGCTGGCCATTCTTACGGCACCCGTTGCTTATTGGCTCAGTCCATCTCCATCCTCGGTTTCCCCAAGTTCGCTCTACGCACAGCAACTCGCCGAATCGAATCAAGCTCGGCTCGACCTAGATCCTCAGTTGTTGGCTCACGCCGATGCACTCTCGCGAGTGTTTCGCGAGGTTTCCAAGAGCGTGAAGCCGTCGGTGGTGAGTATCAAATCGCTTGTGGAGCGGCCTCGCATGTCCCGAGGAACACGAGGGTTGCCCCCGGAATTCGAGCAATTCTTCGGAGATCGATTTGGCCCCTTCGGAACTCCCCCCGAGGACGAAAGCGAGCCGGAAATACCAGGTGGCCCCGAAAGATCCGGTGGCAAAATCCAAATGGGATTGGGGTCGGGTGTGATCGTACGATCTGATGGTTACATTCTGACCAACAATCACGTCGTCGAAGGGGCTGCCGAGTTGGAAGTCTATTTGAGCGACGACACCAAGTTCATCGCCAAGGTGGTTGGAACCGATCCTCGTACCGATTTGGCAGTTCTCAAGATTGATGCTTCGGGTTTGGTCGCCGCTCCGATGGGAGATTCCTCGAAGGTAGAGGTTGGCGATTGGTCCATTGCGATCGGTAGCCCTTTCGGTTTAGCCCAAACAGTCACCGCCGGCATCATCAGTGCTACCAAACGTACGGATCAAGGGATCACCCCCTACGATGATTTCATCCAAACCGACGCAGCTATCAACCCAGGAAACAGCGGTGGTCCACTTCTTAATCTTCGAGGTGAGATCATTGGGATCAACACCGCGATTGCTTCGCGAGGAGGAGGGTACAACGGAGTTTGCTTCGCAGTCCCCAGCAACACCGCATCGCGTGTCCTTTCGGATTTGATCTCGTCTGGCAAGGTGTCCCGTGGATTCGTGGGAATTCGCCCCGCGTCGGTAACCCCAGCCATCGCTCAGCAACTTTCGCTTCCTGAGAATCAAAAGGGAGCATTGGTGGAGCAAGTGACTAAGGGAATGCCAGCAGAGAAAGCTGGGATTCGCGCAGGAGATGTGATCGTCTCGATCGACGGCGTCGACATTAAATCGGACTCCGCGATGCGACGTGCCATCGGCGAAACCAAGCCCGGAACAACCGTGACGATTCGGATTCTTCGCGAAGGCAAGAGCATGGACTACCCCGTAACGGTTGCAGCCCTAGATGAGCAAGCGTTGGCCGCATCTCAACAACAGAGCATGGAGACGATGGAACGGCTAGGGATAGCCGTGGACCAGGTACCTGCAGACATCGCAAGACGCTATGGATTGCGCGACGGGGAGGGAGTGATCGTGACCGGCGTGTCCAGAAAAAGTCGGTTCGTCGGCGTCAAGCCAGGGGATGTGATCCTCTCGGTGAACGGAAATAAAACCAACTCTAGCGACGAATTCTTAGAAGCTCTCGGGGAAGTGCGTCAAGGCAAGGGGATCACTTTTGTGATTCGCGATGCCGAAAGCGAGCGGATGATCACCATCCGTTGATATCATCAAGTCGCGACCGACCGCTTTCGTTGAGCAACTCATAGTGCGGCTCTCGTTCTTGGAAGTCGACCATCATCCACTGCCCATTGTCTCGTTCAAGAGTCAACTGAATCCAGCGAGGCGCTCGCCCTCGTTGACCGTTGTAGGAGGCTTCGATATACGCATTCATGGTGATAGTGGCGTGCGCTCCTGTTGGGTGCCGAGTCACCTGGATGGTATGAATCGATTTGATCCGTGCCGCAGTGAATTGAATCTGAGGCAATCGCATGCGGGCATCCTGCAAAACACCCGTAGCCTGAGGATGGATCTTGGAGATAACATTTTGGTACTTGTTTGACTCCAGTTCCTCAGCCGTGTCATAAATGTATCGGCGTAGGATCTCTTGATCGGTATCGATCATCAGGCTTAGCGTCACGAGACCCACTGTTGCCACCGCAAGGACGATCGAGGTCGGCAACAGCTGCTTGATACTGGTGTGTATCCACGCGTAGAACGTTGCAATCGCTCCGATCGTTCCGATCGCGCCAATCGTCACCGGACTTTCTAAGAGCATTTCGAGCATTTTTGGCCGAAGGGTTGGGGGAAATTCATCGCTTGGCCTCGCACCAGCGCTGTCGCGACCTACGGTATCGAGATGGCATGCCTCGCGCATTGGCCAGCAATCCGATTGTAAG
>CAYXFO010000208.1:0-7667 GCA_964464255.1 uncultured Pirellula sp. | reverse complement strand
TCGATCGCGAAGTTGACGGTGCAACCCGTTCGATCACGGTCCGAGCGACCTCGACTGACGGATCGTATACCGATCAAGTCTTCAGCATTGTGATCAACGATATCGATGAGTTCGATGTATCGATCAGTATTGATACCAACCCGAACTCGAATGCAGTATTCGAAAATACGTTTGGGGTGGTCCCGGTTGGAATCGCTGCATCGGCGTTCGATGGAGATTCGACAACCAATATCGTCACCTACTCGCTCGACGACAGTGCTAGTGGAAGATTTACGATTGACTCAGTCACTGGAATGGTTTCACAAACCGGTCCGCTCGATTACGAGTCTTTTGCATCGCACAACATTGTCGTTCGCGCAACATCGCAGGACGGAAGCTACAGCATCGCTGCGTTCACGATTCAAGTCTTGAATACCAATGAAGCTCCCGTTGCGATCAATGATTCGATCACGATTCAGGAGAACGATATTGCGACGATCCCAGTTCTTGCGAATGACTACGACCTGGATCCCAACGATTCGATCTCGGTCAGAACGGCTCAGATTTCACAAGGATTCGGTCAGGTTCAGATCGTCGGTGGCAATCTGATTTATCAGGCAGGCACTGCATACGACTATCTGAGCGTGGGTGAAACCGCCTTGGTCGTCATCGCATACCAGATCGAAGATTCGTTCGGTCTCGTAGCCAACGCTTCGGTAAGTATCCTCATCGAAGGCAATCGCGACCAATTGCATGTTGAAGTCGTGAACACTCAAGGAACAGAGGATACGGTATTCACCTGGCCAGTTTCAGTGACCAAGATAGATACCAATGGAGAAACCTGTACCGATATCGTTGTAAGGGGGCTGCCAGCCGGAACGATCGTCTCCGATGCGAATGGAGCGATTCGCGTTGCAGATACAAGCGGAACGGTAAGCGTTTTTGGATTGTCGCTAGGTTCGCTCCAGTATCGAGTACCATCGAATCTTTCGGGAGCGATTCTCACGAATGTTGACGTGTATACATCTCACGGTCCTGCCTACACCCAGACCTTCCAGCGAGTGATCGAAATCGCTGCGGTTGCAGATGCGGGACAAATCACCGGCACAGGTGGCCGAATCAGTGCAGGGCAGACTCTAGCGCTTCCACTCGGGTATTCGCTGTCCGATACTGATGGCAGCGAAGTTGCTTCGCTCCATGTGCGCGGTATCCCGATGGGGATGAAGATTACTGATGGTGTTCAGTCCCATGTTTCAACGAATCCGCTCGACTGGGTTGAATTGACCAACTGGAATATCCCTGCTTTGAAGTTGGACTCGCAGGGTGGTGTTTGGGGAGCCTACACGTTCACTTATCGGTTGACGACCACGGAATTAGGCAATGGTTCAAACGCCAGTGTTGAGACGTCGGTGAAAATTGATGTGGATGCCGTTTTGCCACCGGTCGTTGAGCAACAGGTTCAAGCGAAGGTGGAGGTACTTCGAGTTTCCGAGCCTTCGGATCGAGTAACGGTTGAAACCAGTTCGGCAGAGCCCACCTCGGAACCTGTTCGGGAAGCTCCAACGAATTCCGGTACTGCTACCGCTGAAGCTACTCCCCAAAGTGTAGGAGTCCTGGCAATGGACATCAGCACCGTCGAGTTTTCGCAGGACCTCGAATTAGCTCGCGAGTTTGAATCCTTGCAACAGTCGGAACTCCGATCGTTTGCTCTCGTCGCCAAGCTGGATTCGGCAACTCAGACGTTCGAAGTTCAAGAGGAGCGAACGGTAACTGCGAAAATGGCGGATATGGCCCAGATCGCAGCATTGGGTATCGATACCGAGTACGGAAACTCCGAAGAAACTGGCAATGTTAGCCAAGAGCAACTTCAGGAGCAGTCGGAGATCGAGCAAGAGACGCAGCGCAATGTTTCAATGCAGAGTCGCGTAGTTGCCTTCTGGAACATGCTACGTGGTGGGGTCTTATCCCAGGACTCGGCTGTTCGCCAGGATGCCCGTGTCGAGACACGAACCAGTCAACGAGGTGGCAAACAGGGTTAATTCCAGGGCTCTCCATCGCACTGTCCTCATAATCCGTCGGATGAGAATAGTTCGTCTCATCCGACGAACCGTTACAGGTCCTACGGTGCGTCTATTAGGTAACGACGAGGGGTAATCTGGCTCTTCGCTCGCGCAAAACCAAGCCCCAATGCAGGTTTGACCTAGGTTTTCTCGGAAAAAGTATCGTCCGTATTTTGAATGGAAGGGGCATCCCTCATGCATTCTTGGGTTAATTACACAGTCTTCGCCTTGCTGGGAACCGGCATTCTCGGGATAGCGGGTGAGTTGCCGTCTAATTCCGTGGAAGAAGATACCGGCCTACCAGGCATTACACGGCCATCGTTGCAAGCGGTGATCTATCCGAATGTTGCTGGCGTGGTCCAGGAACTGCTTGTGGAGGAAGGGACGCTCGTTCGTGAGGGGCAACCGCTCGTTCGCATGCATGATCGAGTTGCAGTGGCTACTTTGGCAGCGGCCGAAGTTGCGGCCGCGCAACTTGGACCGATCGACCTGGCGCGTGCAGAGCTGGTGGCTGCCGAACAGCATTTGCAACGGCTCCAGTCGGTTACCGATCTCCGCGCCGTTGCTGCTCAAGACTTTGAAATCGCTCGAGCTGCAGTGGAGAAATCACAAGCGAATCTGCGCACTGCCGAAGGAAATCTTCAGCTTGCTAAGGAGCGACTCGTAATCGAGCGGGAACGTGTCAGTCAGTTGACTTTGAATGCTCCCTTCGATGGGGTTGTCTATCGCATTAAGGCGAATGTCGGAGAACGGTTGCAAGATAACCAGAGCATTCTCGAAGTGGTCAATACGACTACGCTCAAAGTGGAAGTGCATGTCCCGAGCTCCATCCAGTCCAAGCTTCAAGTCGGCAGCATGTACCCGTTGAAGACCTCGTTTCGAGATCTGCAATCGATTGAAGCGAAACTGACATCCGTGGCGCCGATGATTGATCCGAGTACCAACACAATTCGTTGCATGTTCGAGATTGAGAATCGGGAACCCAACCTGCCAGCAGGGTTCCTTGTTCATTTCGCCAGTAACTAAAAGCCCGTCAGAAAACGTCAACGCAAGGCGTGTTTTATGCAGACCGAACTGAACCCCACAACAAGAACTCCGATCTTCAACGTCCCCGTTGTCGGGGGCTTGGATTTCCAACAATGCTCCGAAGCGATCCAATCGATTGCGTCGAATACTGCCGACCGCAAGAGTCGCTTCTCCGAGGGTATCGAGTCGATCGCGAAATGCTTCGGTGCTCCGTATGCTATGATCCGGGCGGATTTCGATGGTCTGCGGATCGAACATGAACATTGCTGCGGGGATGTGCCTGCGGAGACGTGGCAGCAACTATGTTCGGTACCGATACTCGAATGCATGTCGACCCAAGCGAATCAAGCCAGCTTCTTCGTAGAACGAACAACAGGGACGAAGACTGCGGTCATTGCAGTACCCACCAGCCTGGCAACGGGTGGACCGATCGGCGTCGCTAGCGTAGTCGTTCCTGCCGAGGACGCGACAGCGGCCAAGCGAGCTCTCGAGCAGTTTCAATCGCTGATTTTGGAACTGACGGCTCAGAATTCTACGCGAGCGACTGCGAGCGATGAAGCGCAAGTGTTTGAAGCAAAAGGGCCCAAGGGTTCAAACTTCTCGACAACCTTCTGCAGCGGCAGGATTTGGGACAACCCAACGGAACTCGCATTCCACTTTGTCAATGGACTGTGCAACCAGTTGCATTGCATCGATGTGTCGTTTGGAATCGTTCAGAAGAAACAGGTTCAGTTGCTAGCGATCTCGGGCTCTGAGTCGGTATACCGACGCTCACCTGGGTGTCTCGCGATCGAACAAGCGATGACCGAAGCAGTTGATGCGGAACATACGATCGTCCTGCAGCAAGATGGTCCTTCGGAGGATCCAACCCAGCATTTGAATTGCGCACTGCATCAAGCGCTCCGGGTAGAGAGCGGGAACAATTCCTGTTTTTCGATGCCTCTGAGCCACAACGGGCAGGTCGTCGCGGTCTGCACCTTGCGTCGCGAGGAGAATCGGCCCTTTAACCGGGATGAGATTGCGATGCTCGAATCGTGCAACGAGAGAATCGCGGAATACGTGGTGGTGGCGAGTCGGTTGAATCAGTCCTTTGTTTCCCGTTTCTGTGAGCAACTGTCCAATGCCGCGAAGCATCAAGCATTTTCGGGGACCGGGCGCCGAATCCTGGTTTTGGCGGTTGCCGCGATTTTCATTACCTATCTTGTTCTTCCGTGGCCCCACTCGCTCAGTATTCCTTGCACGCTGGTCAGTTCCCAGCAGCGAGTGTACTCCGCCCCGTTCGCTGGAAAACTGAAGAAGTCCTATTTCCGAAGCGGGGAATGGGTATCCCAAGGGGCGGTATTGTTTGAACTCGATACCGAGGAATTGGTCAACCAGAAAGGGAAATTGGAGTCCGAGTGGAAGTCCCGAAATCAGGCGATGATTCGCTTTCTTCAAGCGAGCGACACCGCCAAGGCTGGCGAGGAGAAATCCAACGTCGCCGCGATCAGCAACGAGTTGGCGATGATCAACTCGAAGCTTGAAAACGCGATCGTCCTCGCGCAGGAAAGTGGTACTGTGATCCAGAGCGAACTGCATCAACGGGAGGGGGAAATGCTCTCCTTGGGTGAACCGTTGCTCAATTTTGCTCCAAGCCGTACCCATCAAGTCGAATTGCGCATACCGGATCACCTGGGCATGGAGTTTCGCGCAGGACAACAAGGGCGATTCGCCACCTCGGCTGAACCCGATCAATGGCGCGACATCATTGTCGAACGCGTTGAGATGGCCAGTACTGCGATGAATGGCGAGAACTTCATCAAAGCGATCGCGACTACACCTCAGTTCGACGAAGCGACTCGTTTCGGCTTGAGCGGTTTTGCTCGCATCTCCGTTGGCAATCAACCTGGGTGGTGGATCCTTTTGCAGCATCCTATTCGATATGTTCAGCGAAAGGTGAGTCAGTTATGAGCCCTGTGATATCCCCACCTGAGATCGCATCGACTTCGAACAAGGAGTCGATCCTGAACGCGATCTCCGCATTGCCGATCGGCCTGCGGAGCGATCTGGAAGTCTCGCGTCAAGTGAGCAACAACAAAGTCCAGTACGTCATCCGCGATCCATTGGCCTTTTCCAGTTGCGCGCTATCGAAGGATGATTACCAAGTCTTCTTGCACTTGGAATCGAACCAAACGGTTCTTCAAGCCTATGAAAAACTGGCCGCAGAAGGAATGGTCGCCGCAGACCAACGCGACGAGTTCTACCAATTCATTCTCGATTTACATCGACGCAACCTAATCTGCTTGCCGATCCTCGACGGAAAACTTCTTTACAAAGAATTCAGTGAGCGAAGGGAAAAGGAAAATGCCAGCCTGCCGATGCGTTTGCTGTCCTACCAGGTCCCGCTGGTCAATCCGGATCGGTTTCTCGAAGCGACGCTGCGGTTCGCCAAGCCGGTGTTTCATTCCTGGTTCATCTTCGCTTGGATGGTATTGGTGGGTGTGGCAGCCTATGTGGTATCGACCCATTGGGCCGAATTCACCAACAGCACTTCATCGCTATTGGCTTTGAAGAGCCTGCCGGTACTGCTGCTGATCCTGTGCGTGTTGAAACTATTCCACGAACTGGGGCATGCCTACGCGTGCAAACTGTACGGAGGCAATGTTCCGGAGATGGGTATGATCTTCATCATTGGAACCCCGTGCGCTTACGTTGATACATCGGCCGCGTGGGGATTTCGTAATCGTTGGCAGAGGATAGCGGTCAATCTCGCGGGCATGTACTTTGAATCCTTGATCGCGATTGCCGCGGTGTTCGTTTGGTCGTTGACCCCTCCAGGCTTGCTTCACTCGGTGGCTCATTACACCATCGTACTGGCAACCGTGGTTACAGTTCTCTTCAATGCCAATCCGCTCCTCAAGTTCGATGGTTACTACACCCTGAGCGACTCCTTGGGAATTCCGAACTTGAAGCGAGTTTCTACCGCCTCGTTCATTCATTGCCTGAAACGGATTCTTCTAGGAATCGAATCACCTCGCATCGGCAATACTCTATGGGGTGATCGCTTGCTCAGTCTCTTTGGTGCCGCGTCCGAATCCTATCGGATCGTGATCCTGTTAGGGATCGTAACTTTCCTGAGTCTGCAGATCCCGGCAATCGGGTTGGCGTTCGGGTTGTTTTATTTATTTGCGACCATGTTGCCGGGGATCGACCGACTGGTGCGATATCTGTTCAGCCATCCGGAAACGACATCGCGACGGCCTCGCGTTCTTGTGATGCTCGCATCGCTCGGGGCATGCGCGGCGTTCCTGCTGACGCTCCCTCTCTCTTCTTCGATTTCTTTCCCAGGCATCGTAGGGCGAGAAAAAGAGACGTTCATCCGAGCCCTGGAACCAGGGTTCGTTTCCAACGTCGGCTTCGAGCCATCGCAGAAGGTTCAAGCCGGAGAAATGCTGTTCGAGTTGACGAACGAAGAACTGATGAGCCGGCACGCTATCGCTCGAGCCGATGTCGCTAAAGGGCACACCCAATGGGTCGATTCTCTACAGAATAAGCCCGACGAGTCAGGCATCCTGCTCCAAAAATATCAGCAGGCAAAACTGACTTTGGAATCTGTCGAGAAGGCCATGGAAAGGCTCACCATTCGAGCTCCGCAAGATGGGGTCCTCACCGAATGGCAATCCGACCAATTCGCCGGTCGATTCTTCAAGTCAGGCGAACCGCTCGTGAAGCTCGAATCCGGCAAGTGGATCGTTCGGGCATTGGCTACCGACGAGGAAATCCTCGATTCGCAAGTAGCCGAGGGAGATCCCGTCGAATTCGATGTGATCGGTCAACCAGGGACCCGTTTGAAGGGGCGCGTGGTCCGTGTCTCCAAATCCAGCCACGAAAAAATCGAAGACTCCGCCTTTACCCATCTGGGGGGAGGCGATATCGACGTCGACCCGTACACGCAAAAAGCGATCAAGGGATATTTCCTGGTGGTCATGGAGATCGACTCGCAATGCGAATCGCAACTCCGCTCCGGCATTCGAGTTCAAGCGATGGCGATCAATCGCAACTGGTCGCTCGGACGAAGCTTGTCCCGGAAACTGTGGCAATTCTACCACCGATATCTGATGGGATAATTCCGAATTCATCTTGCCTCGAGAGCTAATGACGGCTACCCTTCGGATGGAAGATGAAGCGAAGTTTGGTCAGTGCTCTGGTGTTTCGCCTGCTGCTGCTTGGTTCGTGTGTCCTCTAGGCGAACCCTCCTTGTTGGGTTCCTTTCCATCTGGCCCGGAAAGTGATATTTGAGGGTTAGGCAGCATTTCGATGCAGGAGAATGTAGCATGGCTACAAAGTTGTATGTAGGCAATTTGACCTACGGTGTTACCGATGAAGCGTTGGAGCAACTCTTTTCGCAATTCGGTACGGTTCGCAGTGCCCAGGTGATCAAGGATCGCGACACGGGTCGGAGCAAAGGTTTCGGATTTGTTGAAATGGAGAATGCTCAAGATGCGCAGAACGCCATCGACAATCTCCACGACACCAAGCACGACGGTCGTCCGTTGACGGTCAACGAAGCCCGCCCACGTGAGAACACCGGCGGTGGTGGCGGCGGTGGCCGCGGTGGTAGAG
>CAYXFO010000207.1:0-7731 GCA_964464255.1 uncultured Pirellula sp. | reverse complement strand
TGTTCCTGCCAGTTCGAACCGGACGCTAGCGCGTTCCGGCTGATAGTTGCCACGACAATTCACGTAGGGCTAGCTGGCTCGCGGCCGTTCGGCAAACAAAAGCCAATCAGCCCACTTCCGACTACTTCAACTGCTGCAGCGCCTGGCCGTTGTCGAGTTGCCAGACCCATAAGACCCCCTCCTGGCCACCGGCGAATGCTAACGCCGACTTGCCCGCGGCGATCGCACAGTACATCGCATCACCCGGCCCCCCCATCGCTCGGATCAAGTTCCCGTTGGCCGCATCATGCAGACGCGTCTGCTGATCGGCCGAGGTCGATAAGATCTGTGTGGATCGACCCACAAACGATAACGCGGTCACCTCCTTGCCAAATCCAGGGATCGTTCGGATCGCGGAACCGGTCTCGACCTCCCAGACCTTCACCGTGTTGTCGGCACTGGAACTGGCCAACCAATGACCGTCGTCATGCCACGCGACTCCGAGCACATGATGCGTATGACCCTCCAATGCTCGCGCGGGGACATCAGCATCCACACGATGCAACCGCACCAGTTTGTCTGCAGCACCGGTCGCGATCATCGTTCCATCCGGTGAGAAACGAGCCACCAAAATCGAGTCGCTATGGACCTGACCCCAATCCTTAACGATCGCACCGTCGTTGGCCCGAACCAATTTCAAATCGCCAAAGCGACTCGGAGCACCACTTCCCACCACCAACATCTCGCCATCCTGACTCCAATCAAGCGCGGTGATTCGATCGCTGAACGGAGACTCCTTGGCGTTGCCGATCACTCGCTCCAATCGCCAACGATTTCCGAACTGCCAACCAGCAGCGCGGCCATCTTCGGTTGCAGCGACCAATGCTCCCTGTTGAGTCGCGACACAGCCGACATAATTCGCGAACCCATCGCGCATGATCGCTTGTGTTGTCCCCTTATCAGCTCGCATCCATCGAATCGAACCATCGTTGTGGGCGGTCACGACGAATCGATGATCGGAGGTGAACAATGTTTTGACCGCTGGAACCAAGGCCAGACTCGTCTTGGTCTGCGCCGACTCTTGGTCGAGCGTGGCGAGCTTCCCCTTCTCCTGTTCCAGCGATGCTTGGAATTGAGCGAGCGTTGCAGCAGCCTTTTCGATCGCGGCCGCAGCGCCCGCAATCGTCTTGTCCATGGTTGCCAGCTTCATCTCAACGTCTTGTTTGGCCTTTTGTGCAGCCATTTGCTTCTGCTGACGAGCCTCAAGATCCTTTTGTGTTTGCTCCACCCGCTTCATCGCTTCTTCGACCGCTTTCTTCGCGGCATCCATCGCGGCTTGTCCTTCGACGACCGATTTGTCCTGGGCCTCGAGTTCCCCTTGCTTCTTGCCGAGATCCTCCGCGATCATCGCACGAGCCGCTTGCAGTTTGGTCTGAGCATCCATCTCAGCCTGCTTCGCTTTTTCCAGTTCCGGCACCTTGGCTGTGCCTCGATCCACTTTCGCTTTTTGTCGAGCAGCTACCGCCTCGGCTCGCTCCAGTTTCCGTTCCCATTCGTAATCGTTTCGTTGTTCCCACAGCATCGCACCATCGGCAACGTTCCACCCCTTGATAACACCGTCGGCACCGGCAGTCACCAGCTTGGTGTTGTCGGCCGATGCAGCGATCGCGGCGATCGGAGCCCCATGCGCCAGCGCGCGAATCGTTGCCCCGTCGCCCCCGTTCACGATCCGGACCGAACCGTCAGCCAGCGCAATCGCCAATCGTGGCTGGCCACCCTCTTCGTATCGGCACAACGCCACCGAATCGACGACATCGATCAATCGTTCTTGTTTCGCCAAGGTAACTTGGCTCGCATCGGCCCCCGGAGTCGCCGTCCACCATTGCAGCTTGCGATCCGCAGTTCGACCCACAAAGGATTGAGCATCGATCAACACCAAATCGGTCAGCGGCTGTTCCAGTTTTGCAGTCCATTGAGCTCGGACCTCGCGAACTTCAGCCCCTTCCTCAAAATTCATAACAAATTGATGCACCGAAGTATCCGCAGTTGCCACGATCATCCGCAGACCATCCTGAGACCACGCCATACCGGTCACCGGTGCGGGACAAATCAAACGATGTGTCACCTGAGCAGGCGATGTCTTCAAGATCTCAATCGTTGGCGTATGCGTTGCCTTCGCGATCCGAGCGCTGTCGGGGGAACCGAGCAGCAATCGACTGCCTCGCATCATCTCAACGAGACTGTCGGTAAACGGTCCGCTATCGCGCCGCCAGATCTTAAGATCCCGAAACCCACCCGACGCAATACGGGAACCGTCCGGGCTGATCGCAATCGACTGAACGAGATCCAGATGCGAAACCGGCGATGTGGTTTGCAGTTCCGCTTGCGTTGCAGGATCGATCAACGGAAAGACGTCCTTGGCACCATCCAGCCCCGGCCAACGATAGACCGACGCCAGATTCCCTCGTCCCACCGCGACGAATTGACTGTCGCTCGTCGCATCGATCGCGTAGATCGGTCGCACACCGTCGGGAAGCAGTTTCCATTGCATCGTGTTGGTCGCGGCCATCACACCCTCGGGCGCACCCGCATCGATCCACGCAGCAACCAACGCGGATTCCTCAGGTGTCAATCGCTTCGCACCGACGGAGTTATTCGCCGGAGGCATCGCGCTTTCGTCGGTCGCCAAGATCCGTTTGAGCAATTCGCTTTCCGCCGACTTGCCAGCCACGATCGATGCACCGCTGTCGCCCCCCTTGGTCAACAACGCCAACGTTTCGAGGTTCAATCCACCCTCGGACTTCTGCGCGTTGTGGCACGCTTGGCAATTCGCTCGCAACAGCGGCAACACACGATTGACGAAGTCAGGTGCCTGTGCGGGAGACTGTGCCTGTGCGGGAGCAGGCTCTTGGGCTGATACTGGAATCGATGCAATCCCGATCGCGCATAGGGAGATCGACATGCAGAAAATGCGGACCGAGCGGAAGAACATCGTCATGGATGCAACCTTAACTGCGGGGCAAAGGGGTTTTCGTGTAGGTCGAATCGGTTGTTGGGCTTACTTCGGTGGGGCGGGCAGGATCCGCACGCGGAAACTCGCTGCGGAGAAAAAGGTGGGGAAATCGCGGGGTGCGGTCTCTTTCGCCAACGCATCGGCTCGAGGCTGGGCCTCGGCGATCGCCTTTTCCAACGCGGCTCGGTCCCCATTCCATGATGGATCCGCAAGCCGAGATTGCAAGCGATCGCGGTACGCTACCCAGCGGGCATGGGACTCCGGATGCAGCGGTAACTTGACCGTCATCTCAACCACAAACCATACCGTATACTCACCGACGGGAGCATCGGCCGCGACTTTTAGTTCCGGATTCGCTTCCACAGCACCTGGCGCCAGTTCGAATTCGCCGAATGTCACTTTCGGTGGGACATTTTGAGGTCGCAAGATGCATTTCGCCTCGCCCCCTGTACGTCGAACCGCCCGCACTGGGATCGGGACATTCGCCCCTTGTTGCACTTCGATCACCGCACCCTGACCAGCCCGGATCTGCATCGGTGCAGTCTCTTGTTCAAGAACTCGCAACATCAACTGCGATGCCAGACGGGATTCGGGGTACCCTCGATCACCGCTCGCCGAAGTCGATATCGTGGCTGGCTCGAGCCCTTGGACGACTTCGGCACCGTTGATCGTCGCACGTGCCACCGCGCGGATCGGGCCGGTGTATGCAGGTGCGTTTTCGTCGGCATAGAGCAGCAACTCGGTCTCCAATTGCCCCTCAGCGATCACGGCAGGTTCCGCAGTGATACCGGGTGGCAATCCTTCGAGAGAGATATTCAGCGGGCCATTAAAACCACCCGCACGTCGGACCATGACATGCAATCCGATTTGCCCGCCGCGACGCAGGTACGCGCCGGTCATCTGCGATTGAGGAGGTTGATTGGTATCGGGAGTCCAGTGCGCTACAGCATGGAACCGTGGAACCGCCGGACCGATGCGGACGATCGCCTTGGGCCCTGCTCGCTTCGACGGCGTGTCGAGCACATCGATCAATGTGATACGCACGTTCTTCGCTGCAGGTCCGCCTGGGATCGTTGTCAGCGGATCGTTGGACAGCCATCGAACTCCGCGCGAACCGATCGTCGGCGAGTCCTCGGCAACCGCGACCACTTCCGTCGTTGTCTTATCAGCGGCGACCGTGATCCGTTCGATCACTGCGCGAATATCGGTCGTGCCTTGCGCTGACGATGAAATCACTTCGCATTCATAAGCAACGTTTTCCTCGGGGGTGAATTCCAAGGCCGATCGAGAAACGCCCGGTCCTAGTTCGACCACTGTGCTCCACGGTGGAGTCGGCATCGTGAGAGGACATGTTTCGCAGGCCCGCGTGCCGTTGGTCCCTTGCCATTCCTGCAGGCCACGGCTTGCCAGGACCGATAGCCTTCGATCCGAAGCGGTGAACCATACCTTCGATGGATCCGGTTCGATCTCCACGGCGAATGCGAATCCATTGCCACCGCGATACAGAAAATCATAGAGACCATAGATCAACGATTCACTCGATTCATGCGGTCGATACTCCGTTCGCTCGAGCATCAGGATCGGTTCGGCATGCGTTCGCTTTTGCGCCAGTGTCCGACCATCGCTGTCCTTAACGAGAAGAGCCGGGATCGCGAGCGATTCCAACTGGCTCGCCATCACCGCAATGCGAGGCGCGGGGGTGGGGCTTTCTACTTGAAAGGCCAATCGAGCATTGCCCAGCGTGTGCCCGACATATACCGTCCCCGGCTTCAATCGAGGCAGAGGTGTTGGATTCGCGTCCGCAGCCAATATCACTACCGGTCGATGCACCACGGCGATCGATCGAGCATTCGAAATCCCGTATCGACCAGCGACCCACACATCGTAGATCCCTTCCGGCACATCGGCACCGACGGTTACTTGAAAGCTCCCGTAGTTCGGTTGCGGCTGATCATCGAAGGGTAGGTTCGGTCCGTTCTCGAGAGTCGCTTGAATGCCGGGATGCGAGAAGATCAGGGCATCGACATCTTGCGTGAATCGACCTGCGACGACTTTGATATTGGTCGCTTGACCGGCCGAGACAACCGGCGGGAAAATCTCTTGCACGGCAACTGTCGGCGTCTCAGCCGACGCGGTATGCAGCAGACCGACATGGCTGCACACACACAGCGCGCAAGCCAAACCGAACACGAGAGACAACAACGAACGCATGGGCTGAGAGCTCAATGATTGAAGAGGAATTCTTTGCTGTTGACGACTCCCCAGATCAAGTCCTCGTAGGCTTCCCGCACATTGTTGGATTTTTGAATGAGGTATTCGAGAGCAACGGTTGCTTCCGAAGGGCTCGGCTCGCGACTAAACGCACGCAGATACAATTCGCGGATCTTTTGCGGTGCCGCAGCTCGCAACTGTTCGGCCGGGGTCAACGCAGCCGCATTCGCACCACCGTCGCTCGGCGCGGCGGTGTTGGGACCAACCGCACTCCATCGCGCGGCATAGCTCCCGTCGGCACCCAGCTTGGACTGCATCTCTTTCGAGTTGAGCAGATGCAGACTTTGTGCGAGCGTTGCCGAGGTCATCCGCTCGCATTCGCATGCTGTCGAAGAATCGGGCCGGCCAAATACGGTCAAGAAGTACGATGCGAACGACGTGTCCGGCAATTGCACCGCTCGCGTTCCTGCAGGCATGCGATCGAATTGCGTTCGAGATCCCGAGACATCGTCGACCGCGTCGAGCAACACCTCTGCGTTGAGCCGCTTGGGATAGTATCGCGAATAGCAATTCGTGTCTCGCAGATTCAATTCATTCGCAGAGGATGACAACTGATAAGTGCTCGAGGTACAAATCGCGCGGACCAGCGATCGCGCATCGAAACCCGATTGCACCAACTGCTGAGCCAGGGCATCGAGCAGCTCCGGGTTGCTCGGCGGATTCGTGATCCGCATATCATCCTCCGGTTCCACCAACCCGCGACCGAGGAAGTGTTTCCAATAACGATTCGCGATCGATCTCGCAAAGAACGGATTGCTCGGAGCGGTCATCCAATCGGCGAGCGCGGACCGCGGATCATCGTAGGTCTTCATCTCTGTCTGCTGTGCATCGAGACCGGCAGGGGCGAGTGCTTGCCCCGATTTCGGATTCTGAGCCGATGCCTTGGCGACTCGCGATACGAATCGAGGTTCGGAGCCCGAGGTTCCATCCTTGCGTTCCACAGTCGAGAAGAACGCGGCCATTTGGTAATAGTCCCCTTGTCCCCATTTTTCGTAGGGGTGATGGTGACAACGAGCGCACTGCAGTCGTTGGCCGAGGAACAATTGAGCCGCGTCCTCGATGCGCGATTCGGTGTTGCTGACTTGTCGCAACCACACGACGGCCGGGTTGGTTTCCACATCGCCCGATGCGGTCAGCAACTCGCGGACAAAGCGATCGATCGGCTTGTTCTCGAACATGCTCTGCCGAATCCAATCGTGAAACGCATAAGCACCGTAGCGAGTCTCCTCATTCACATGTTGGTTGCGCAGAATCGCCGACCACTTGCTCGCAAAGTAATCCGCATAATCGCCGCTTTGCAGCAGCCGATCGACGAGCGCTTCGCGTCGGCGCTGCGTTGCCGTCAGAGTGTCGGGATCATTCGCGGCCGCAGCTTCGCGTTGAAAGGCTTCGACCTCCGCGATCGTTGGCAATCGACCTGTGATATCGAGCGTGGCCCGTCTCAGGAACGTTGCATCATCGCACAATCCCGATGGCGGAATCCCGAGCGATTGCAGCTTCGCAAACACCGCTTGATCGATCGGACCGCGCGCGATCGGGAAATCGGTCACCGAAGTTCCCAGCGGGATGCTCGCGCGGAAGACAGTCACCTGCCCTTGATAGCGAGCCATGATCGACACTTCGCCAGCCAAGTCGCGGACCTTCACCAGTCCCGCTTGGGTGACTTCGGCCATGTCGAGGTTGTTCGATTCGTATTGGGCCGTACGCGTGATGTCTTCGGTCGATCCATCGGAGTAGGTCGCGGTGACCGAGAGTTGTTGTTCCGAGCTGCGGACCATTTGTCGAACACTCGGTGTGACGATGATCGAGGTGACCTTGCGATCGCTGTCGTTGCCATAGGGCATGGCTTGCGCGATCCAGCGCCGCAGTACACGGTACTCATGCGAATCGAGTTCCATCCGTTGGCCGCCACCGTGAGGGACCGAGCCGATCGACTTTTGCAGCAGCAAGCTGGAATCGGGCGAGGCGGGGAACAATCGTCGACCTCGCGTTTCGCGGACGAGATGCTCGTAATCTTCGCGAGGTTCGAACCCGAGAAGCGATAGACGGAACCCGTTCTGACCAGCGATCTTGCCGTGGCAACCTCCGCCATTGCATCCGAACTTGGTAAAGATCGGAACGATCTGGTTCGGAAAGTTCACCAGCGCATCGTTGGTGCCGACTTGAACGTCGACTTCCGTGGTGGCGGTCGTGCCATCGGGGAGCGTTGCCTTGATTACCGCATGACCCGACTGGATCGGAGCGACCAACCCTTGCGCATCGATGGCGACGATCCCTGCGGGTTCGCATTCGAATCGCGCTTCGCGTGTTCGATCGATCACCGGTCCCGACTCCGCGCCGAAACTGAGGAGCAATTGATGGCGGGCATCTTGGCCGTTAAGAGTCACCCTCGCATGCTCGAATCGAATCGACGGGTTGCTTGCGTTGCTGGCTGCTTCTTCAGCATACTCAGATTCTTCAGCGTACGC
>CAYXFO010000206.1:0-7755 GCA_964464255.1 uncultured Pirellula sp. | reverse complement strand
CGGTACCTCTTCCCGGCGATCATCCCTTTGGTCTTCTTTTTTCTATTGGGATGGGCCAAAGAGTCTGCCAACCTTGGTCCATGAGTTAACGCACCAATTTTTTCAGGAGTGGAACGGAAGGGAGCCAAGCTTCAACTCGGATCGCGACTCCGGCTTCTGGGCGATCGAGGGAGTCGCCCTGTATTTCGAATCCTTCTCCATGCAGAAAATTGGCGGCGCTGTGATTGTCGATGTGGGAGGTTGGGACTCACCGCGATTGCAAATGGGACGTTATCGCCGCCTGCATGACGAGTACTGGATTGCTTGGGAAGAGTTCAGTCGACTGGACGGCAATGCGTTCCGGAACTCGAAAGAGATCGCAGCCTGGTATAGCCAAGCTTGCGGACTGGTGCATCGTTGGCTGGATGGTTCGGAGGAAGAGTTTCAGAAGTTCACCGACTATTTGATCGAAGTCTATGACGGCAATGGAGCCAAGGCAGCGGTGACTTTGGCGCAAGACAACGATGCCATGCTTTCTGGGTACGACAATTATCTGCTAACGAGTTGGGATAGCCAGGAAGAATCGAATTCTCGCACCTTTTTCCCCAACCGAAGAGAGGCGGTCCTATCCCGTTGCGAGGTCACCAGTCGAGATTTGTTGGCATGGCCGATCGAAACTCGCGAAATGGATTGGCTCGATTTGTCTTTTTCAAAAGTGGACGATCGGTGGTTAACCGAAGCCGGGGAACGACCATGGCAAATTGCGAGATTGAATCTCGAATCCACGGCCGCAACCGATGCATCGTTAGCATCCATCGCAACGATGAAGCAACTGAAGGAACTCGATCTTTCGCACTGCAAAGTCAACGATGAAGGGCTCGCTGCTTTGCGGGGGCATCCAAATCTGCGTCAACTGTGGCTCGATCAAACACCGATCACCGATGCAAGCGTCGAGGTGCTCCTCTCCCTCCCGAAACTGGAACGATTGAGCATCGAGGGCAGCGGGATCAGCGATCAAGGAAAGAAATCAATCTTCGCCAAGAAGCCCTATTTGAAACGTTAACTCGCTCGGAGTCTTGCGTTACGCAAGGAAACCACAAATCGGGAACCCGTCTGTCGCGGGACATCAACGACGCGGACATTTCCTTTCAGCCTCTGAACAATGGACCGCACAAGAAACAGGCCGAGCCCGGTCCCCGATTGTCGCCGCTCCAGTTCGTCTCCGGCCCGATAGAAACGCTGGAAGATCTTGCGTCGCAGATGCCGTGGCACTCCCGTCCCGTTATCGGAAACCGATAGGGTCGCGAATCCGTCGGAGTACTTCAAATCGATCTCGATTTCAGGAGGCTTGCCTGCGTACTTGATCGCATTCTCCACAAGATTGCGGATCAGGATCTCCGCGTCCACACGGTGAGCGAGAATCTCGCAGGGCGCTATTTGAAGGCGTACGGACTCGGCAGGAATCGAATTCTGACTTGTCAGTTCCGTAACGAATTCGCGAATGATCGCATCTAAATCGATCCATTCTGGGGGGACTGGGTCGCTTTGCTTCTGTTGCAAGCGGGCGACATCCAGTAACTGATTGATCAATCGATCGAGCCGATCCACGTCCTCCATCATGGTGCGATAGAACTCGATCCGCTGCTCCCCTTCCACGGGCCGTCGATGAAGGGTCTGAAGATAAAGTTTCAGGGATGCGATCGGTGTCTTGAGCTCGTGCGTCACCGCATCGATAAAATTGCTCTGCCGGCGGTTGAGGTTGATGTTCTGGATGATCCAGACAAGATACAAAATGATACCGATCAAAATGAACACAAAAATGATCGAGCCGACACTCAGCAGGACCCAGTAAACGCTGCTATTCTTGGTGGGTGTGGAGATAGCGTTGAATACGTTGAGGAGTACCCATCCGACTGTCAGACCGACAACGCCAACGATCATAAAGATCGCCAGGAGGATAGGCCATGTAAGGCTCTTGCGCTCGAACACTTGATTTACCCGTTCGTCGAGTTGATGTGATGAAGGTTGGCGGATTTCGGTTTAATAAGAAGTCTCCAAAATTCCCCTTAATTTTACAAAATTCCTGAGTCCCTTCACTCCCGACCGTGACTTTCGCGGGTTTGAGTCGTTACAATTCCTTGAGTTGTTTGGGTGGTTGCCCCACCCTAGAGGAGCACGGGAGGCGGTTGACACGCCTTGAATTAACGAAGGAATCGTTCCGATGACCCCTGAAGCAAATCCAGCGTATCTTTCCCGGCAAGTTTGGCAGGCTGTTTCAGAGCATGCGTTTCGGTCCATCTCCGGCCGTGACTTATGTCCAGAACAATCTCGGATCGAAAACCTTCGACCAGTGTACGCGATCGATGAGGACGAATTTCAGTATGGTCGCCAAATATGGCATTTTGAAGCCATGGGAGTCACATCAACTGGTCGTAAGCAGGTCATTTTTGGGATGATCGAGTGTTCGGTCCAGTACGGTTTTTTGGATTTGAGGCATTCTGTATTTTTCGATCAGTCGGCGGACAGGGAGCACTGCTTTGCGCAGTTAACGCATCAGGTGTCCGACGATCCCATGATGAGCGCATCGACGCGATTTTGGGTTTGGGCAGCTTGGGCTAGTATTGCGATTCTTACGGGCGGTTGGGTGGTGGCCCTATGTCGGCATCTTGCAGCCTCCCCGCTGGATTTTCCCGGTTAGTGAAAAATAGGTATCGCCGAACCTGGGATAGCGCGCACAATCATTCGGCATGACGACACCACGTTGGATAGAACTCCGCGGCGCTTCGGAAAACAATTTGTGCGAGTTGGATGTAGACATCCCTTTGCACCGTCTGACGGTCGTATGCGGGGTGAGCGGTAGCGGCAAAACGTCTCTTGCTTTGGACACACTGTTCGCCGAGGGTCAGCGGCGTTACATCGAGAGTTTCTCAGCATACACGAGGCAGTTCCTGGCTCGGATTGAGAAGCCTCATTTTCGGTCGCTGAATAATCTTCCCCCTTCTCTTTCCATGACGCGGGGTGATCGAACTCGCAACAATCGCAGCACGGTAGGGACAGCGAGCGAGTTGATGGAGCCGATGCGAATTCTCTTTTCGCTGATCGCGAAACCGTATTGCCGGTCCTGTGGAAAGGAAGTTGTCTGCCATACGCCACAGGCCGTCGCGCTGCAACTCAGTCGCATGCCGACTGCCCGCGCAATGCTATGTTTTGAATTGGCATGGAAGACTAAGGTCGATTTGTCAGCTCAATTATTCGACTTGCAAGCCGCAGGGTTTATCCGAGTGATTCTCTCAAACGCATTGCTTGAGTTATCGGGAGACAGGAAGTCGTGGGGAGGCCAGGTTTCTGCGCGAGGGACGGGTTTGGTGGTCGTCGAACGTTTTCGAACGGGGGATTACCAATTGCCGCAGAGCCTCGTTCCCGCGATCGAGTTGGCATTCGATCAATCGAGTCGAGGAATTGTTGTCTTGGTGGAGTCAACAGATGCAAAGACAGCAGACAAGTCACGAGAAGTGGACGGCAAGCGATTTCTCGAGCAGCGTTATGCCGAGACCTGAGATGCGAAGCGTGCCAAATCGACTATCCAGTTGCCGAACCGCGGTTGTTCAATTTCAACAGCCCCATGGGTGCCTGTCCCTCATGCGCCGGATTTGGCGAGGTCTCTTCGATCGACATGGACAAAGTCATCCCGGACCGCAGTTTGTCCTTGCGAGACGGCGCGATTGCACCTTGGAGAACTCCCTCCTATTCCCATGAACTTGACGAACTTTCGGCGTTAGCGGGGGACTTTGGTCTGCCGATGGATGTGCCGGTATCCAAGTTGAGCAAGAAGCAGTGGGCCATTGTGCAGCATGGAGTTCCGGATCGCCAATTTGGCGGTCTGGATGGATTTTTTGCGTGGCTGGAACGCAAGAAGTACAAGATGCATGTGCGCGCGTTTCTCGCGCGATGGCGAACCTACTCCCAGTGTCCTGCATGTCGGGGAGCTCGATTATCGCCAGATGCCTTGGTTTATCGTTATGAAGGATCCGATTTTTCGAACTGGTGCAGCCAGAGCATGGCGGATCTCCATACCGCGATCGAACGCCTTCGTACTTCCGCGATTTCCGAGTCCTTCGGGGACGAAGCCCTCATGATCGCAATACAAGAAGTCGATGCGAGGCTTCGGTACTTGGATGAAGTCGGATTGGGCTATTTGACCCTCCATCGCACCATGCACACGCTCAGTGGCGGGGAAGCTCAACGAGTGCATTTGACGACGCTGTTAGGCTCTGACCTAGTCGATATGCTTTACGTCCTCGACGAACCCACCGTGGGTTTGCATCCGAGCGATACCTCGCGCGTCGCGGTTGCGGTACAGCGATTGGTCGATCGAGGCAACACCGTACTTCTTATCGAGCATGAACCGTATTTGCTTTTCCGTGCAGATCATGTGATTGAAGTCGGTCCTGGGGCTGGTGAGCAGGGAGGCCGCATCTGCTTTTCAGGTCCGCCCGATGCATGGGAACGGTCCAATACGCTCACCGCGCGTTATCTTTTCGGAAACGCCAATCCAGCACCCGAGGCTCGCAAGATAAATCGCGGTGCTGTGCGACTCGAAGGAGCCATTGGCAGGAATCTGCAGATCGAGCAAGTGTCGTTTCCAATCGGATGCTTGATTGCAGTGGTCGGAGTAAGCGGCAGC
The DNA here is from genome assembly GCA_964464255.1 of uncultured Pirellula sp. Classification (GTDB taxonomy): domain Bacteria; phylum Planctomycetota; class Planctomycetia; order Pirellulales; family Pirellulaceae; genus JBKCUI01. The sequence goes on along the minus strand of CAYXFO010000206.1, from coordinate 3,092 downwards.
GGGAAAAGTTCACTGGTGATGGAGACATTGGTTCCAGGCGTATTCAAGTCGCTCGGGCAAGAGGAACTTGCAGGGCTCCCCTACGGAAGTTTGAGCTTGGTCGACTCGATCGAAGGATGTGTTGCGATCGATCAAAGTCCGATCGCCAAATCGATTCGCTCGACTCCAGCAACCTTTACCAAAGCGATGGATGAGATACGCTCGGTGTTTGGGACGCTTCCTGAATCCCGTGGGCGCGGAATGACCGATAGTCACTTTAGTTTCAATAGTTCGGCTGGTCGGTGTCCTGAATGCGAAGGCTTGGGCTTTACGGTTGTCGACATGCAATTCATGGCGGATATTCGGCTTACCTGCACCCACTGCGGGGGAACGCGATATCGACCTGAGATTCTTCAGGTTCGGTATCGGGAACGATCTATTGCTCAGGTGCTTGAGATGAGTATCTCCGCGGCGCACAGTTTCTTTCGAGGCGAACCGAAAGTGCAACAGCGGCTTGGAGCGATGCTCGACATCGGATTGGGGTATCTGCCTCTCGGGCAATCGCTTTCCGCCCTTTCTGCAGGTGAATCGATGCGGCTCAAGTTGGCTGCTCACTTGCAGGACAAACGAAACCACTTGATCGTCATGGATGAACCGACAACCGGACTTCATTTCGCCGATATCGATCGGCTTCTGTCTTGCCTGAGTGTTTTGATTGATCGAGGCAACAGCGTTATCCTGGTCGAACACAACGAGCAAATCATTCGATCGGCCGACTGGATCCTCGAGTTGGGGCCGGGTGCAGGCCCTGCAGGGGGGCGAGTTTTGTATGCGGGGCCCCGAGAAAATTACTTTCAGGATGCAGATACGCCGACAACTCGATCGCTTGCGGATAAGTTCTCCGTATCCGATCCTCAGTCGTGACTTTACAATAAAGGAATTGGTAGCGTGTGCCTCACGGAGTTTGGCGAGAATCGACGATATGGCAGAGAATGAAAAACAAGAGGACGAGTTGCTGTTGGATTCCGCGCTCCTCGCATTCTTGAAACGCCATGATCATGGAGAAAAAGTCGATCGCGAGTCTTTTTTGCGAGAGCACCCAGAACTGGCGGAGCAACTTCGCTCCTTGTTGGATGCTGCGGATTGGATCGAGCGGATGGCCGGACCTACGATTGCCGACTCGCTTGACGAATCCGTCCATAGCGGGACTCCGTACGATCCCAATCAGGTAACCATCGACTTGAAGGGAGTGACGCCGCCAGGACGATCCGGACGCGACGGAAACGTACGCGTTACAACGGCCGATACGGATGACGAGATCAGCCTTTCAGAAGTCGGATCGTTGGAAAATACGCACACAAACCTTCCTTGCAGGTTCGGTGAGTATTTGCTCGAAAAAGTGCTCGGTCGTGGAGGCATGGGGGTCGTCTACCTGGCCAACCAAGTTCAACTCAATCGTCGTGTTGCGATCAAGATGATTCGTTCGGGTGCTTTGGCGAGCGAGGCGGAAGTATCGCGATTCTACAGCGAAGCGCGAAGCGTTGCGAAGCTCGATCATCCCAACATCGTTACGGTTTATCATTGCGGCGAAAACGCGGGGCACCATTTCTTTTCGATGGACTACATACCGGGTACGGATTTGGCTAAACGCTTAACTGAAGGACCTATGGATCCTAAGGAAGCCGTTCGTTATGTTCGCGATGTCGCCAGAGCGATCGACTATGCGCACAGCCATGGGGTAGTCCACCGCGACTTGAAACCTGCCAACGTACTCATTGATCCCGACGATGAAGTTGTTTTGACCGACTTCGGACTCGCCAAACAAATGGGAGGCGAGCAAGGCTTGACGGCTACCGGAGCAGCGCTGGGAACCCCAAGCTACATGTCTCCGGAGCAGGCGATGGGCAAAAGCGAAGACCAAGGGGTAGCCACCGATGTTTACTCCATGGGTGCGATACTCTTTGCGTTGCTCACCGGAAAGCCCCCTTTTCAATCCGACAGTGTCATGCAAACACTTCTTCAGGTGATGCAACGACCGGCACCGAGCGTCCGGCAACTCCGGTCCGATGTGCATGGCGACTTGGAGACCATTGTAAGCAAATGTCTTGAGAAATCCGCTTCGATGCGCTACGCGACGGCAAAAGCTCTTGCAGACGAGTTGGATCGTTTCTATCACGGTCACCCAATTGAGGCAAAGCCCCCATCCTTGCCACGCAAGCTGAAGTTTTGGGTCTGCGGAATCCCACTGGTGGCAGCTTTAACCGGTGTTCGGCACGCCGAACCAAGCCGATCGCAACGCTGGGCACAGAGGCTTCTCATTGCTTCTGTCGCGTTGATCTTAGCAACCATATTCTTCGGGCGTTCCGTTCAGCATTGGTATCAAGATAAGGTTCTCCCATCACGAATCACCATCGCCTCCGGTGCCCCAGGCGGAATGTACTTCGATATTGCGGGCAAGTTATCGGACCGTATGCAGACAGGTCGAAATACCCAGCCATCGGTTGTCTCAACTGGTGGCTCGTTTGAGAATCTTCGTTTGTTGATGGACCGGCAGGCGGAAGTGGCTTTGGTGCAAGAGTCAACGATACGGGCTGACCAAGTCGCAGTGGTGGCACCCCTGTTTTTTGAGGCCGTTCATGTTCTCGTGCCGAAGTCCTCCGACATTCAGCGAGTTGAGCAACTGGCAGGCAAGTCTATCGTCATGGGAGCAAAGGATTCCGGAACGAGGCAGGCGGCGCTGCGACTGTTCAAGCATTTCAACCTCAAGGAACAGGACATCGATATTGTGGACGGGGACTGGACCCAATCTTCCATTCGCACACCTGACCGCGTATTGATTGCGGTCGTCAAATCGGGTCAAGCAGGAATGATGAGTTTGCTGGCCGAAGGGCAATATCGGCTCTTGTCGATCGATGTAGCACCGTCGGTTTTGATGTCTGAACCGATGTTTCGTTTGTATGAGATAGAAGCGGGAGCCTACCAAGGGATCGTAGAGAACCCGATAAAAACTCTTGCCACAACTGCGATGTTGGTGGTTCCAAAAGACGCTTCCTCGCGTTTGGTGGAGGAGTGTTTGTCCGCCGTCTACGCCGAGCCCACCTTAACCGAAGGTT
>CAYXFO010000205.1:0-7773 GCA_964464255.1 uncultured Pirellula sp. | reverse complement strand
AAGCGAACGCTCGCGACTTTGCGATCCTGTATCGAACCAACAATCAGTCCCGCTTGTTGGAGCAGGCGCTGCTGAAACGCAAACTCAGTTACCAACTGATCGGCGGTTATCGCTTTTATCATCGCCAAGAAATCCGCGATCTGCTCGCGTATCTGAGATTGGTGAACAATCCCACCGACGATATCTCCTTCAAGCGGATCATCAACGTCCCAGCTCGCGGGCTCGGGGAGAAGACCCTCGCGCAAGTGAATGAATTGGCGCGAACTCGAGAGATACCGATGCTCGTCGCACTTCGCGCTGCGATCGATCGTGGGATGTTGAGCCGCAAAGCCCAAACCGGCGCCAAACAGTTTCTAACGCTTTATGACCAGTTGGTCGAGGAGTCGAGCAATTCCATCGTGGCGATGCTTCAAAAGCTGCTGCAGGAAACAAAATACATCGAATACCTCGCCGCGAAAAAATCCGAGGCGCCCGACGAGAGTGTCGAAGGAAACGTGCAGGAATTGATCTCCGACGCTTCCGAAGTCGATCTGGTCAACGAAGATGGCAACGCACTGCAACAGTTTCTTGAGCAAGTCAGTTTGTCGAGCGATACCGATAGCCTGACAAGCGATGATCGGGTGACGTTGATGACGCTCCATTCGGCGAAAGGGTTGGAGTTCGATCACGTGTATATCATCGCGATCGAGCAAGATGTTTTGCCACACGTGCGAAGCCGCCATAACAATGATCAACTGGAAGAAGAGCGGCGGTTGTTCTTTGTTGGAATCACAAGGGCACGGCAAACGCTTCAGTTGAGCAATGCCATGCAACGCGGTTTCGGAGGCAATCAGATGGCGGCACCAAGTCCCTTCCTGATGGAGTTGCCGCGCGCGGAAATGAGTTTGGCCGATGGAGGCGATGACGAGAGTTCGAGCAGCAATGATCTCGACAACTCGTGGGGGGAATCCTGGGGAGATGCATCGGAAGGCGATTTCCCCAAGGCCCTCGAACGCAAGGCCCGTCGCGCTCGGGAGTCTTCTTGGAAGAGTCTGCCCAAGCTCCAGTCGGGCTCCGAGATGATCGCAGCCGCGACGTTGGCTGGCGTACCCGTCGATGAATTCGAAGCGGGGATGCGAGTGCGCCATCCGGCGTATGGCCAGGGAACTATTCTGTCCACCGAAGGGTTTGGCCCCAAGCGGATGGTACGCATCGACTTCGATCAAGGAGACCGCAAATCGTTTCAGTTGAGTAAATCACCGTTGGAACTCGCCTAGCAGCATCGAGGCAACCATGCATAGCATCTTTGAACTCTTCAAAGTCGGTGTCGGCCCCTCAAGCTCGCACACAGTTGGGCCTATGATCGCTGCACAACGGTTCACTTCACGCCTCCAAGCAGACCCTGCAGTTGCATCGAACGTGGCTCGCGTGCAAGTCAAACTGTATGGATCCTTGGCGTTGACGGGTGTAGGGCACGCGACCGATACAGCGATCTTAGCTGGCCTCTCCGGTTGCCTGCCCGATCGGACCGAGCCCGATCTGCTTCGAGAAACGGTCGAGGCACTTCGTAAAAACCAATTGTTGAAAATCGCCGGTCGTGAGATCCCCTTCGTTGAAACACGCGATCTGATCTGGCTCCGAAATGAGGTTCTGCCTCAGCATCCCAACGGCATGGAATTCACGGCTTGGTCCGACAGGTCCGAGATGTTGCGATGCGAAAAACTCTTTTCGGTCGGCGGCGGTTTCGTTGCGACCGAGGAAGAACTCTCGAGCCCAAGTAGCAAAGTAGATGCGGATGAAAAATCGGGGGATGATGTCCCGCATCCGTTCACAACAGCGGCGGAGTTGCTCGAGATGGCCAGGCAGCACGGCAAGTCGATCGAGCAAATCGTCCATGCGAATGAATTGACCCGTCGCAGTGAAGAAGAGATCGCCCGCGGTCTGGATCGATTGTGGGAAGTGATGCGGGATTGCATCGACCACGGATGTATCACGCAAGGGATTCTCCCCGGTGCTCTCCGGATCGCGCGACGGGCCCCCAAAATCTATCAGCGATTGAGCAAGGGAGCCCAGGTTCCTCCGAGTCAGTGGTTGATCGATCATGCATCCCGATTGAGTTCCGACCCGTTGCAACATCTCGATTGGATCAGTTTGTTCGCTCTCGCAGTGAACGAACAGAACGCCGCCGGCGGTCGCGTAGTTACCGCTCCGACCAACGGGGCTGCAGGGATCATCCCCGCAGTACTGGCCTACTACCACTATTTCATGCGAGGGTCCGAATTCTTCGGGACGCAAAACGAAAACCTCAATGGCATGCATCGGTTCCTCAAGACCGCCGGTGCAATCGGCCTTCTCTACAAGTTAAACGCTTCACTATCGGCTGCCGAAATGGGCTGTCAGGGTGAAGTCGGTGTTGCATGCAGCATGGCCGCTGCGGGGCTAGCTGCATGCATGGGTGGCAATATCGAGCAGATTGAAAACGCCTCAGAGATCGGCATGGAGCACAATTTGGGGCTCACCTGCGATCCCATCGCGGGACTGGTTCAAGTGCCGTGCATCGAACGAAATACCATGGGAGCGACCAAGGCCGTGAACGCAGCCAGACTCGCGGTCCTCTACGGAGACGGCAAACACTTCGTCTCGCTCGATCGTGTCATCGAAACCATGCGACAGACCGGTGTCGACATGCAAGCGAAGTACAAAGAGACCTCCCTGGGTGGACTGGCAGTCAACGTGGTCGACTGTTGATTGACGTCCATAGATCCCCACCGGGGATACAGCAAGCGCTCTCCGTCCTTTCCGGAAGTTGCGATTCCGGACACAATCAAAACCCGAAACGTAGGTGAGGGATAGACTTACGTCGCTCGCGACGTCTTCCCTCGTGCGTCCCTCGCTCACGCGTCGGGTTGTGATGATCCCTGGTGAATTTACTTCGCGAGCGATGTCTCATCAGGGAGTGTACCCCGGCACGCCCCCTTCGACCGCGCTGAACTCAGCCCAGATCGGCATGTGATTGCTGATCTGAAACGCCTGTTCGGGGCTCAAGTTGAACTGCCGCAGCACATCGATGGTCCCGGCTCGACCAAGGAACTCGTCGGTCCCTTTCGCAGGGAAGAGAATGTTGTCGAGCATCTCATTGCCGCTCAGCGTGGTTACGACTTCCTCTAAGGCGAATGCCATTCCGATCCGGCGCAGATTTTCCATGCGTCGGTTGCTGCATGAGAAATCACCGGCAAGCAAGATATCGTCCTCATCGCGGCCATCGCGAAGAATCGTTCGGATCAGTTCCGGCAAGAGAGGAATCTCCTGATCGACACGCTGCGGATTGACTCGCATATTGACGAGAGAGAAAGTGAACGCTTCCGCTTCGGGGACTTGTTTGGCTCGAAACCACGCAACAAGGGGCTCGTATTCCAATTGATCGGTGGGGTCATCGACCGTGTAGAGTTGATAGCGGTCCATCTCCACTCGTTCCGAATCGTAAATGAAAGCGAAGTGCATGGACTGAATCCCGCTGCCAACGCGAGGGCCGATGCAGTAGTCAAACATACGATCCGATTGGTTGATACGATCGACCAGTCGCGGCAGGACATCGCGCTGCTGCGGTTGGATATCTTGGAGAGCGACAACATCGAAGGATCGCAGCACGCGAGCCAGGATCTCCATCACCGCAACCTTGTTGGCTTTGTTCTCTCCGAACGCTTGAAGATTGAACGATGCGATGCGGATGGAGGGACGTTTTCCCTTGGGTGGAACGATATCGCCATGCTGCGACGGAGCGCTGACCCATTTGGTCGGAGCCCAAGCCTTTTTGTCCAGCGTGGGCATCGGTTCCGCTGCTTGGCCTAACTTCGGCGCATCGACTTGTTTAGGAACAAGACGCAGGTTTTCCCAGCCCCCGATCGTGTAGTACTGGGATGCGTAAATCAGTCCGGCAACGAGAGCGAACAACCAAAAGATTCGCGATTTGAGCATAGACATAGCGTTTTCGGGTATCGGCAAGCCGACAGCCAGGACTCGTTCAGATCGGCATGCCGAAAAGGAATCGAGGCCGGAGCATGGCAGGCTTGCGCGATTATTCCGAGAGCGCCAGGGAGACCGATCGCAGATCGGCATGAATTTGTTCGAGCAGTTCGTCTTTGCTGGCGAACTTTTTCACCGATCGAACGCGGTGCGTGATTTCGACCTCCAAGGAGGCGTTGTAGAGATCTGCTGAGTGGCCGATCACGTGGATTTCGACTTTGTCGCAATTCTCGCCAAAGGTAGGGTTGGGGCCGATGTGAATCGCTGCCGGTGCTTTCAGCAACGTATCGGCAAACGATGGCTCACCGTTGCGGTTTGCCCGTATGATTCGCCCTGCGTAAACACCATGAGCCGGAATCAACACAGGAATGCTGCCAAGGTTCGCCGTGGGGAAGCCAATCGTTCGGCCTCGACCAGCGCCTGGGATCACAGTTCCTTGGATACGGTAAGGTTCGCCCAAGGCCTGGTTGGCTTGCTCGATACGACCGGCCTCGATCGCGTCGCGTATGGAAGAGCTGGATATCCAATCACCCTCTATCCGTTGTGGTTCGACGATTGAAAAGGCGAGTCCATGTTGGGAGCACAAGTGCTTGAGGAGGTCGACGTCTCCACCGCGATCTTTACCAAAACGAAAGTTCGGTCCTTCGACCATACCGCATACGCCAAGTTCGTCGATGAGAATCGTCCGAAAGAACGACTCAGCATCCAATTCCAGCAGACCTGCAGACGTGGGATAGGCGACGACATAGTCAACACCCAATTGGGTCAGCAATTCAACGCGTCGTTCCATCCATGTCAGCGGTTGAGGCCACGGCCCAGGTCGCAGCAATCGCAAGGGTGGAGGGTCGAATGTGAAGATCATCGATGGTGCGGCGTGATCTTTCGCAACGCGCAGCAGTTCGGCTACCAACGCGCGGTGGCCGCGATGCACACCGTCGAAATTTCCGATGGCTACGATGGATCCTCGAGCTGATGGCGGAAGTTCATCGAGTGATCGGATGAGTCGAGCCTGCATCAATTATTGTCCCATCACCGACTTCACCAAATCGCGTGTACACAATGCACGCACGGAAACAAAGGTTTCCCCAGCGCGACAATGAGCGGCCGCCCCGGCAGCGATGGCCAGGCCTCGCACGCGATCAAAGATATGTGCCTTCGCCGGTGGAAATTGCGTCTTGTAGCACGCAATACTCTCGATCTTCTTTTCCAGCGTGTCGGAAATATCCATCGTGATCGAATTGTCCAGGCCAACCGCAGGAGCGGGTTCGAAGGACAAGCGAAAGTAAAGCTGACGCTCGATCGTGTGTACCGGCAGGCCACCGAAGTAGTCATCCCACTTGCTCAGTCGCGAGTAGAACACAGCAGCATCGGTGATCTGCATCGCTTGGTAATGGTCCGGGGATGCCATCGGTGTCTTGCTCCCAAATCCAATCACAATCTTGGGGCGATAACGACGCAGTTCGGTAGCGAGTGCAACCCGTTCTTCGAACCCGTCCATCAACCTGCGATTCGAGAATCCGAGGATCTTTCGCACGTGAACACCCAGGACCGCTGCTGCGGCGGCGGCTTCTTCACGACGAATTTCCGGAGAGGAGCACAACGGGGTCGGTTCACCGTCCGTCAGATCGATAATGCCTACCCGATAGCCAGCGAAAACCAGAGCGGCCAGGGTCCCGCCACAAGCGATTTCCACATCGTCCGGATGGGCACCCACGGCGATCACGTCGAGGGTTTCCGGTTCTGATCCAAAGTTCGTTGTCATAACGGGATTTGTACTCCGAGGTTTGCGATCCGTACAACCTCAGCGGCCCGAAATTGTCTGGAACAGTGACTTGGGGTAAGCACCTGAGGCTCGCGATTGAGGGATTGTGGATGGTTTGGCCTCCCAATTGCCGTTTACGTTCGATAGGTCTACGTTATTGCCGACTTAACGCTAAATCCTTGCGCCGTAATGGGATGTTGCGTATTTTTTGGGCTGAATGGGCCTCGTTGCAAGCCACCTGGGCAGCAAGACGCAACCGACCTCCGGCGTTGGAACCGCGCAAAAAACTTTGCATGCATTTTCTCCTGGGATTTCAAGTCGGTAGGGACGATGGTTACATCCCAGTCTCGAAACGGTCTGTTTTTTGCTTGCACGACTTTAAGGCATTATGGGTGCGTAATCTCTCAGCACCTGTTGGCTCGTTGGCAAGCTCTTTGGAGAGAGACGTAAAAGGCGGTATTTGAAATGATGCGTGGAATTTTGGGAATGTTGATTTTCTTACTGGGGACCACATCGGTTCTCATGGCACAGGACGCTGCTCCCGTGGATCCGGCGTCCTCCGATGGGGTGCCAGCGACTGCACAGGCAGACCCGGCCCCAGCCGTTGCTGCACCGGCAGAGGCGACCCCCGGGGATTCAGCACCCGCCGAGCCAGCACCGGTCGTGTCTACCCTGAACTCTGGGGATCAAGCTTGGTTGCTCGCCAGTGCTGCATTGGTTCTTTTGATGACTCCCGGGTTGGCCTTTTTCTATGGCGGGTTGGTTGGCCGCAAGAACGTGCTCAGCATTCTCATGCAGTGTTTCATGTGCATGTCGTTAGTGACGGTGTTGTGGGTTTTGGTGGGCTACAGCATGGCATTCTCAGGAACCGAGCTTCCGGGTGGTTTCTGCGGTAACCCGATGACTCACTTCCTACTCGACGGCATCAAGACCGATCAGTCCTTTGAGCCAGTCACCGGTGTCAAGCTCGGGATCAGTCAGCAGACGTTCATGGTCTTTCAAATGATGTTTGCCATTATTACGCCAGCCTTAATCATCGGGGCATTTGCCGAGCGAATGAAGTTCCTTGCGTTTATGGTTTTCATCGGTTTGTGGAGCATCATCGTCTACTCTCCTGTCGCCCACTGGGTTTGGTATGGACCGGAGTCGCCGATCTTCGGTTTAGGTGCCTTCGATGCTACGACAGCCGTTCCGACCAAAGCTCTCGACTTTGCTGGCGGAACAGTGGTTCACATCAATGCGGGTATTGCCGCACTGGTAGCCTGCTTGGTCATTGGCCCGCGGCGTGGTTATCCCAAGCAAATCAATCCTCCTCATAACCTACCCTTCGCAGTTCTCGGGGCTGGATTGCTGTGGTTCGGATGGTTTGGCTTCAATGGTGGAAGTGCTTTCGGGGCGACCCCGCAAGCAGTGCAGGCATTTGTTACGACTCAGGTCGCAGCTGCGACGGCAGGACTGGTATGGTCGTTGATTGAACTGATCCGAAATGGGAAGCCAACCGCTTTGGGGATGATCACCGGCGTGGTTGCAGGTTTGGTGGGTATTACGCCAGCCGCTGGCTTTGTGGATGTGAAGGGTGCTCTGGTAATCGGAGCAGGGGCAACCATTGTCAGCTACATTTTCGTCGCTTATGTGAAACCGGCCCTGAAGTACGACGATTCGTTGGACGTCTTCGGAGTTCACGGGATGGCCGGTATTTGGGGTGCGATGGCAACGGGACTATTCGCGTTGGAAGGATTCGGAGTCGGCACGACATTCGCTGACGGTGCTGTAACAGGCGGCGGTGGCGGTTTGTTCATCACCGGCAATGTGGCGCAGGTATGGGCGCAGGGTTATGCGGTCCTCGTGACAGTTATCTATTCTGGTGTGGTTTCGTTTATCCTGCTCAAGCTGATCGATTTCACCATAGGTCTGCGATGCACGGAAGACTCTGAGAAGATGGGGTTGGACCTCAGCGACCACGCGGAGACTGCTTACACCATTTCTTAAGGTGGTCCAAAAGATCATTC
>CAYXFO010000204.1:0-7847 GCA_964464255.1 uncultured Pirellula sp. | reverse complement strand
AGGAATCGAATGATATGGAGGGAATGCCTCCATCAAACCGTCGGGACGTGGAACAGCAGATGCAATCGACAGATCAGTGTCTTTTCTTACTCTTCCACGTGCCGCCGTACTGGTAGAGTGGATTCCCAGGCTTCACACGCTCGAGACAAGCGGGGCAGACAAATTTCCAGGTGCGAGACTCATCGATGCGGACTCGATAGAGGACCTCCTCGGTTCTCTCACAACGATCGCATGCTTTGATGCGAATCCGTTTGATGGGCAACTCAATCACCCCTTTTGGCTAGGGCATCGAAACCGACCCACTTCGAATCCTCGTTTAGCAACGTGCTTCGTCTTGCGTCCTGCAGTCCGCGCTCTCCATAGCCGGAACGAAGATGCATTCAATTCCCGTCGCATCAAATGGATCACTTGGCCGGGAGTCAAGCCGAACTGACGTCGGATCGCATCGAAGCTGGTCCGATCCTCCCAGGCCATCTGTATGACTCGATCAATTTCCGATTTTGCCAAGTTCACGTCGGTTTGCTTCATTGCTCGATTGTATTTCCATCGGACTACTACGTCCGAAATACCTATGGAATGTTAGTTCGCTTGACAAGGGGGACCATCGCTTCGGCGAATCCCTTGCCGATGCCACCGAGGATGCGGGCCGATCCGAGATAGTGGAATTCGGCATTCGATACTCCTTTTTCAAGGATCTCCAACTCTCTTGGGGTAAACTCGGCGTTTCTGAATTCAATTTCAAGCCGCTGAGCCGATGGGACGTCGAGCTGTTGCTCTTTACTCTGTCGTTTAGCTCGTTCTCGGGTCTGAGATTCTCGTGTTCGCAGTGCTGTAAGTTCCGGATCCCAGTACCTTTCCGTCGGAATTGCGACCACGTTCCCTTGGAACTCAGGAAGCTTGCTCGGTGCCGCCATCGCATTGCGAAAGCTTTGGTGAATTGCCTGGTAACGCATCTCGGCAGGACCATAGTCCGCCGTCGGACCTCCTACTCCTAATACCCCGATTACGAACGGAAGCAGTGGCGCATCCAGATCGCGACGCACATCGCGGATGAGGTGTGCGAGGTTAATACTGTATTGGTCATATCCTCCCGGCTTGCCGCGATCTGGGTATACGCTTCCATCGACCATGTCGTTCCATCCCTGGAGCCAAACAAAACCGGCCAATTGGTATCCCTGTTCTTGGTTGTAATCGGGACATACGGTGCGGATATCGCCGAGCACTTTTTTCACATGGGCCATCATGTCGCGATAGGCGATTCCCGTAACTGCGATTTTCTCGGCTTGTACCGATTCAAGATCCTTCCCCTGTTTGCGAATTTGTTCCCGTTGCGATTCGGCAAAAACGAATGGGCCAGCGCTGGGTGGACGAAAGTCGGTATGCAGACTCTTGCCTCCCCAAGCAGTCTTGATGAGCAGAATCGGTTCGCCCAGCGCCTGCTGCATATAAATACCAAAGGTTAGCTCGGGGCCGAGTTTCTCAGCATTCGCACCATAACCCGTTGTGAGCTTGCCTTGTTTCACACCGTCGCTAGACAGATACGAAATCCAAACCTGGTCATGAACCTTGGGAGTACCATCGGAGTTTTGGATGGCGGCGAGCATCGGCTTGGTTTCTTCATGCATTGCCAGATGCTGCAGTGTACGAACATGAGCGTGCCCCTGCATATTAGACTGGCCAGCGAGAATAAACACCTTGAGAGGTTCGCCTGCCCATAGGTCTGAAGAAGCCAACAGCAAAAGGCTCACTCCCATCCCAAGAAAGGAAACCTGTTGCAACCGGGAAAACTTACTCATAATGACGCGTGCGAAAAGATTACGCTAGGTGTGAGTGGAGGGGCACAGGAAATGAGCGGATTAAGCGTGATGGTACTTCAGCGTCGTGTTTCTTGGAACGTGACGATGGTTTTGTCGTTGTTTGCGATCGCATGGATAGGAGTGGTTCCATGCCATGCACAAGAACCCTTGGATGAGGATTTCTCTTTTCAAGGCGAATACTCAGGACAGATCGGCTCGGGATCGGAAAGTCGCAAATTCGGATTGCAAATCCTGGCGATCGGGAATGGAAAGTTTCGCGCCGTGGCTTATGCCGGCGGCTTGCCCGGTGACGGTTGGGATGGCGAAGCTCCCAATCGGGTAGAAGAACTCGGGGAACGAAGCGGCAACACCGTTACCTTCAACAGTAAATATGGCAGAGGGGCGATTCGCGATGGAATGATGACTGTGTTCGATCCGCAAGGAGTACAGCTCGGCGAAATGCAGAAAGTCACTCGCCAAAGTCCGACACTCGGCCAAAAGCCACCCGAAGGCGCTGTCGTCTTATTCGATGGTAGTAATGTGGATGCTTGGGAAGGAGGCAAGTTGAGCGATGACAATCTGCTTCAGCAGGGCACGACAAGTAAGAAGAGATTCGGCAGCCACAAACTGCATATCGAGTTTCGTTTGCCCTACATGCCACAGGCGACCGGCCAAGGGCGAGGAAATAGCGGGCTCTATCTCCAAGGGCGTTACGAAGTTCAGATGCTCGACTCCTTCGGGCTCGAAGGACGGGACAACGAGTGCGGCGGCATCTACTCGGTCAAGGCACCGGACATGAACATGTGTTTTCCACCCATGAGTTGGCAGACGTATGACGTCGAGTTCACAGCAGCTACATACGAAAATAATAAACTCGTTTCATCCCCGCGGATGACGGTCTATCACAACGGCACCAAGATCCACGATAACGTAACACTGCCAGGCGACCGGAACACGACCGCCGCCCCAGTAGCCGTTGGACCAGAACCTGGGCCAATCTATCTGCAGGACCACGGCAACCCGGTCCGCTATCGAAACATCTGGGTCGTTGAAACGAATCCTTAATCCGGTTTTCTGTAGTGGTGCTGTTCCTCGTTCATGGATCGCGCAAAGCGATTACTTCGGGTGGCACGTCCCGGAGGCTTTGCGATGGGCGTGGCATGATCTTAAAATAAACGAGATGCGCAAGCATCCGGGTGGAAGTGCGCAACAACGTGCCATGTTCTCCTCGGTTACCACCGGACGGCTTGGGCAACGGTCGTTCGAATTCCGTCTTGCCCCGCCTGGCCTCTGCCAAGTAGCGTTGAATCAAACCCAGCAGTTTCATCGGTTGGGTGGATAGAATCGCGGCCCCGGGACCGTAGCGCAAGTTCACTCCTGCTCGCTGCAACGATTCCTGAAACGCAGGAATCACCGTCGGATCTGGAACTCCGATCGTAATCTCTGAGGCCGAACGGCTCGAACCCAACGACGCCAACTGCACGGCGAGCTCATCGGCGGCATCGCGCACGGTGCTGCAAACGTGCATGGCATCATCATCGATCGGCAATTCGAGTCGCTGCCAGAACTCGGATCGCAAAGTTCCGTCGGCGTCGAATCCAGCGGCAAACGTCGACGGAGCACCCACCAGCGACGTCACTTGCTGTCCCACCGCCGCCAAAAACAGGCGCTGAGCCCGATTCAAATCCACGGTTCCGATCAGCACGATCTCGTGCGCGCTGGGTTGTACCTCGCCGCGGTCCAAGGCGAATCGACGCGCGGTCTGAACATCCCAGAGCGACGCTTCGTGCAACACGTCCAAATAGCGACGCTGCAACGTAGCGAGCACATGCCACCGGGGCTCCTCGGCAGTTCCGGTCAAGCTCTGGGCGACATCCGAGAAGTCGAGAGGGTCGGAAGCTAATTCGCGATGCAAGGCTCCCAGGATGCGTCCTAACTCCATCCATGCTTGGCTTGATAAAGCCGCTCCGGCAACTTGCCCAAGGTGAGTATCTCCGGAGGGCGCAGGACGACATCCAATTCCATGTTGCCAAGGGATTTCATCGCACGACCGCGGGTCACGTCTGGTCAAAAGTTTTCCCCGCTGCAAGATTTCCCTACGTTTCGGCGAAAGCATGTTTCACGGGGTGCTTCGCAAAGATTCCGGGAACCGAACGATTCTTTTGCTCACCGAGTTCATCATTCTCATCGCGAATCTCCACTGAATTTGATAACTTGAGAACGTGACGGAGTCGCGACTCCCCGGCGAAAACGGGTAAACTCCGTCCGTCTTCCCTCGCAATGACTTGATGAGAAATAAATGTCAATCCAGTTTGAATGCCCGAACGCTCACACGCTCTATGCCAATGAATCGCAGGTGGGCCGCGCTCTGGCGTGTCGGACATGCGGGGAGACTGCGATCGTACCCTCGCGTTCGCTGGGGACTATCGAAGTGGTTTCCCCTCCTCGCACGGGAAATCGCAACAAGGGTCCAAACCGAACGCTGATCGTCATCTTGTCATGTCTCGTTCCTTTGGCTCTTGCCGTATTGCTCTCGGGAGCATTTCTGATTTATTGGCTCAGCAAGCCAACGGCCGATTCCGATTTAACGGTTACCGACGATCCATCGACGAAGAATTCGCTCGCGCAGCCCGCGACTAATACCGTGAATACTCAGGAGGTCTCCAAGAAACTTCGAGCGATTGGAATCGCTTGGTTCAATTTCGAGTCTCAGAACAAACGATTCGTACCTGTAGGAGCAACAAGGCTCTCTTGGAGAGTGCACCTGTTACCTTACTTGGAACAAGGTCCGCTTTATGAGCAATTCAAACTCGATGAACCGTGGGACAGCCCTCACAATGTCGCTCTGGTGGAAGCCATGCCCGATGTGTTTCGCATTTCCGATACCACCGAAAAGGGAAAAACGCGAATTCAAACTCCGACCGGCCCGAATCTTTTTTTCGGCAACGAAACGATACCCAAATTCAGCACGATGACCGATGGAAATCAGAACACACTCCTAGCAGTCGTCGTCGGCGAGGACAAGGCAACGCCATGGACCAAGCCTGATGAGTTGCGGATCAAGCCAGAGGCTGCTATCGAATCACTCGGTAAACTGACTGAGAGTTTCATCTTTGGAATCTCTGGGAGTGCTGAACCAGTAGTGCTTTCCGCCGACATGTCTCCGTTTGACTTCTATGCAACACTCACTCCGCGCGGAGGCGAAGCGGTTGATTTGTCCCAGTTGGCAAACCGGTCAAAGCAAACTGACCAGAAGAAATCGCCGGTTCAGAACATTGCGGAATCCAACAAGGCTCGAAGTGAAAAAATCATGCAGATCGGCGCGGGGATACAGAATTTCGAGAGCGCCTTCAAAATGTTTCCGATCGCGATGAACCCGACGTATTTCGACGAAAACAACAGGCCCAAGCTCAGTTGGCGAGTGCATCTGCTTCCGTTTATCAATCAGCGCCCTTTGTACGAGAAATTCAACCTAGAGGAACCGTGGGACAGTCCGCACAATTTGCAGCTTCTGCAGAAAATGCCGGAAATCTATCGCGATCCTGCGGATCCAGACAGAGCGACCAAGACTCGCATCGTTCGGCTCACCGGCCCAAATACTCCGTTCAAGGAATTTGGCCCCGGACCTCGCATGCGAGAGTTTACCGATGGTGCGATGTCGACCCTGATGCTGATTTCCTGCGGAGCGGACAAAGCTATCCCTTGGACAAAACCCGATGATCTGCCATTCGACGAAAACGCTTCGGTTGCTTGTTTGGGAAACATCGATGGACCGGTCATTCTCGGCGCTTTCACGGATAATCGCAGCGCGCAGTTTGACGTCCGTATTCCACCGGAGGTGTTCAAGTGCTATGTGACCCACCAAGGCATGGAAGTCATCGCTTCGAACCCTTACTTGCTCTCCGATTTCTAGAACTCGTCGCCAAGCCCAGTCCCGTCTCAGCGACCAGACCCGGTTTCGCGATTATTGTCGGCGATTGCTGATTCGATCCGCGGGAGAAGATCTTCGATGGGTACCTCTACCAATACGAAATGCGTGAGCTTTGCGGTCTGCTGACCATCTTCGTGGTCTGCGATGACTTCCACAGTTGCGACCGCAGGAAGTGTTGCGAGAGTGCGGTTGACCAACTTCCGATAGGGTGTCTCCATCTTCCGGATGTAGTCGATCACGGTGCGCGAACTGAATTGGAAATCGGTGATATAGATTGTTTTCAGGTGATCCACGATCGCCTTGGTCACAATCTCAGGCTCGAATGCAAACTCAAAGCGACCATCGCTCGATTCCATGTCGGGGGCCTGGATAAGTCGACCGTTTTTGTCCATCAGGTTACCTGTGAACGGATTCACGCTGGCGTTGAGGACGACTTTTAAACGGTATTTCTTCGCACCAGGAGCCGAGTAGGTCCACCGAAGTTTTTCTCCTGCTTTGACGGCGAAGTGATCTTGTTTCTCCTCGAGCATAAAGGGACTGGGAGCCTTGGGGAGCGACTCGCCTACGATGCAAAACACTCTTCCTTCGAACGTAGCCAAGATGTTGGACCCGCAAACGGATTCGCATTCCTTCGATCTAAGCAATTCGTCGTAGTCGGTCAATCGGAAAAAATCTTGACCTTCTGATTTTCCACTTTCAGGGAATCCAATCAGTGCGAGCAATTGCAAACCTTTCTCGGAGGGGTTTTGATCCGGAGGGAATACCATCAAGCCGCGACGGGTCGATCGGATTTGGGCGTGCAAGTTCTCCAGGTAGGTGCCCGGAAGATTTCTTCGGGAAGAAAATTCCACCGAATTGGAGAGAAACACTTTAGGGTTGGGAAGGAATGGACTTGGGGACAGGATGAGACGCGGTGTCGTCAGCGTGTCATCCCATAGTATTCCTCGTTCAATAGGTCGCGATTTGTCCACTTGATCCAATTTGTTTTCGGTCCGTGACGTGATCTCGATTACCGAGAGATCCGGGATGCGGAGTCGATAATCCGATCCCTTCGATGTCTCGACAAATTGCCCGACGCGAATTCGCCGGGCGAAGGCAAAAAGTTCATCACCGCGAGGTTCCAACCGATAGCTCGGGACATCTGCATCAGCCAAACTGAATGCATCGACCGGAACCGCACCAAGTAGCCGCAGCGAATCGATGTCGAATCGCAAGATTCGCCCGAGGGAGTAAGCATCGTTCTTCGTTCGGGTAAATGCGTTGAGCGATGCAGCATAAACTCCCGTGGGGTGAAGCACGGCATCGACGATCTCGTAGGGGAGGAGGACTTGAACCCTGATCTCCCGTTTTACGGTATCGTAGATTGCCAGAGTCGACTGATCGATCAGCTTGGGTGGCTGGCTGTTATCTTTGGGATAACGAATCTCTACATCGGAATGTTGGATGCCCCAGACGACTGCGAGTTCCGAGTCAGGTCGTCCCGCGATCCCTTGCACATAAAAGTCGAACTTCTCTTCGGTCGGTCTGTATGCGATCTCGACCGGCCAAATCCATTCCCGTTTGTCATCGCCAGCGATTGCAGTGACATGAATGTTACGAGCCCCGACGATTCGCCGATCGGGGGTCCAACGAATCGCGCCATCGACTATGCGAGGCAACTCGATCGATGAGCTTCTATCTTCGTTGGCGACCTCATTGAGGAATCGAAACTCGAAGGAAACGCGATCGTTGATCGCCGATTCCGGGACGGGAATTTGCAAAGTTTGCCCAACCGCTGCAGCGTTAGGTAAACGAAGCGGGAAATCCAGCGGGCGGGATCTGGGTAAATCCAACCCCTTGAAAGGGACGAGCATCAAGTGATCATCGATCGAAACGATGGCAACTTCGCGTTGATCGTCGATGTAACCATCGATCGAGACACATCCGATCGACGTTGCAAAACGCATGCGATAACGGGGATCCGACCTCAAAACAGCCTTGATCGCCGCACGATTCTGCCGTTGTAAATCCGCAGGCACATCGAATTTCGCCAAAGTGTTCCCGGTGATCAAGGAGCCGACAACGACTCCCGTCTCGGAGGTGCCAATTGCAATGGGCATTGTTCCGCTTCGAGCCAACGG
>CAYXFO010000203.1:0-7861 GCA_964464255.1 uncultured Pirellula sp. | reverse complement strand
GAATCAGCGTATGCTCGGGACGCTCCCGTTCGATGGAGTAAATGTTCTGATAAACGGCGTCGGCTGTTCCCTGATACCAGTTCTCGTCGATTCGTTGCTGCGGAGGAAGAATGTCGATGAACTCATCCAGTTCGCGACTGAAAAAATCGCTCCATCCCAGATGAACATGTCGATCGAGACTCATCGCCTTGTACTGCGTCAGCATCAACATGCGTCGGATACCGCTGTTGAGACAATTCGATAGTACGAAGTCGATGATTCGGTAGTTGCCACCGAAAGGGACCGCGGGCTTGGCTCGGTCTCGGGTGAGTGGTTCCAGCCTCGTTCCCTTGCCACCCGCCAACACGACCGCCAATACATCTCTCATGTCGCTTCTCCAAAGCGTCGACTCCCTCCCCACGCGTTTTGCTGTCATCTGCGGAGGAAACGGCCTTCCAAAACCATGTTGTACATCGGCGGCACATTGCCCGCCACTACAAGAATATTAATAGCGAATAAACCACCCTTCAATTTTTTACCATACTTTGCGAGTTTGGCACACCTCCGACCGTTGAAAATCACAGATCCGCGAGGCTTCTGTCGTAGACCCGGTGAGTCTTGGTCCGAGGCACATTGCCACGCTCGATCGAGCCGCGAGACAGTTGATTGCTTTCCAACACCCAGGAAAACTCTGCTTCGGTGATGCCGCGAGCCAGGCAGTCGGGTAGCATGCGATGGAGCAGCACCAAACCGAGCCCCCACCGTTGCCACTCTGGGACGATGTTGGTGCTGATCAGACGAATTCGCTTAATCTTTCGACGCCCCCAAAGCAGACGCAAGAACCCAAAAGGAAATAGCCGTCCATCGATCTTCTTGATCAACGGATTGTAATCCAGCAACCCAAGACCTACTCCTACCGGTTCGCCGTCAACCTCGATGACGCTGGTTACGGCAGGATCAATCAAGTACCTAAGGGACTCTCCCACGCTTCTGGTTTCTGCTGCCGACATCGGCACGAAACCCCAAGTTCCCTGCAGCGCGCGATTGTAGATATCCAGGAACAACTCCACATCTGCAGCAAAGCTCTTGCGACTTACAGGGCGAACCCGAATATTGAACCGATCCTTGACCTGATCCATCATCTGCATGATCTTCGGGTCAATCGAGTCGAGCATGCTGATGTTGCCGACGTATGAATACAAATCCTGAGTCTTCTCAAGTCCGAAACTCTTGATCAACGCATCGTGATAGGGCGGGTTGTAGGTCATCATGAATGTGGGCGGGGTATCGAAGCCCTCGACGAGCGTCCCTAATTCGTAATTGAGGGAGGGATTGCATGGCCCGCGGACATCCGTCATCCCCTCCCGTTTGAGATACTGACATGCAGCGTGAAACAAAGCGTGGGCAGCTTCGCGATCATCGATGCACTCAAAGAAGCCAAAGAACCCCCGCTTCTCGTCGTAACGTTGGTTATGCCCATGATTGATGAGCGCGACGATGCGTCCGACAACCTTCCCATCCTTGCGACACAACATCGCTTGACATTTGGCGTTGTCATAAAAAGGATGCGGCTTGAAGCCTACCAACTCGAGTTGATTGATCCGAATGGGAGGTATCCAATTCGGATCGCCTCGATAGAGATCCCAGATCAACTGCATGAAGGCCCGCTGGTCGCTCTTGGACTCAACGGGACTGACTTGGTAATTCGCCATATTGCCATTCCGTAACCGGGGCGGTGGTAGGTTGCGTGATTGTACGCGATTGCAATCGCCCTGCGAGGTGGCCTCCGAGCACGCTTCCGTAATACAGCGGGGTGGTTGCCGGGGGATAGGCAAAGCCCAAGGCTCCTCCCACATAGGTGCCATACGCCGGGTACAGAACGTGGTAAGCCTCTCTCTGCAAGTCCGGCTCCCCAAGAGTCTCCAGATACGCGATCACATCGGCACTGGCAATCGATTCATGGTACAGGGGGACGATCGGCAACCCATACAAAGCGGCATAAGTGCCGGGATACGTGCGTCTCGCGAAATCCTTCGCATGCGCCCCCTCATGCAAAGCGATCGCAGGGACATCGCTGTAGATATGAATCGTGTTGGTGTAGGGATTGAAATGATCTCCTCCAAAGAGACGACCTGGAATGAACGTTTCTCCCAAAACGCTCACGAGACCAAAACTATAACGCCATGGCCAAGCGACATCTTGATTCGCTCGCAAACGACGCCAATCATCCCAAGGGTGATACTGATTCAACCGCACCTTCACATGGCCAAGTTGATTCGCTGTTAGGTACTCTTGAAGTGTCGCTTCGGTTTCCGTCGAGATGCGATGATTGTCGACGCGGCGATTCCAGAGCAGAAGCTTTGAAGGAATACCGATGATCCAACCTGTCGTGTCGAGAACCGGACGCGGCTTGCCACGCTCGATCGGCTGCGTATTGAGTGCGAGCAGGCTCGGTGATGGCTTGCGCTGCGACAACGGGATGGCACGCGGGGTCAGGGGATTGCACCCGAGCGATGCGATCAATAGCAGTACAACCGCAATGAATCTATTCACTAGGAGGTCGGAAGCCACCACCCGGTAGCACTTGAGTGGATGGGACACTTATCGGTTCGCCGTTAGGGAACAAGATTCCTTGCAGCCACGATCCTGGCGTCCAACGCGATGTTGCTGGTGCAGGAAGGACTCCTGGAGGAGGAACTGCACTCGGAGGAGTCGGTAAGATCTCCGGATTGGCAGGAACCAACGTCGGCGCCAGTCCATTCGCTGCAGGAGGTGGTGGTGTCACGGCGATCCCTTGCCCAGCTTGCAATCGTAGCTGTTCGCCGCTGGCCAGGAGTGCTTCATTGGGAACCACTGGCTCGATGCTCATCTGGACGTCGATAATCCGCTCATCTCGCGTCTCGAATGGCAGCAGGGTCTCTGACACAAAGTCGAGGGGCGGTATCTCGTACCAAGGCGGATGGATCTTGCGCAGGAATTTCTCCGTGCGGTACCCGTCCTTGACGATCTCGATACTGCGCGTCCCGTAGTAGGTGAAATTCGTCGACACGGGAGTCAAGCCAATCGGCTGCTTGTCTACATACACCATCGCCCCGGCAGGATTGGTCCGAAACGTCAGGCGTTTGCGAACACAACCCGGACCGGACAAGCATGTAACAAGCAACAAAACGCCCCAAAACCATGTTCTTACTACAGGTTTTGAAGTTCCGCCTGGGCGACCCAGTTGTTGCCTAAGTGAACAATCCATGGAGAGGAATTTAGAGTTCAGGCCCATCTCACAACAAGACAAACTAGCGAACTTGGGGACCCTAGTCGATGACGCTCGAGATTCGAGGTTGCACTTTGGTGCCCCCTCAATTGACTCAGGTTAGGCAATCCATCACGATTCTAAGCCTTCAAACTTTGCGAGAAGACGAGCAATCGTACGTTCGTCCACGAGTCTGATTATCTGTTGGAAGTCAGGAGAATTGAGATGGGTCTGATTAAGGAGTTCCGCGAATTTGCGATGCGCGGCAATGTTATTGACTTAGCCGTAGGGGTTGTTATCGGAGCGGCGTTCGGAAAGATTGTGTCTTCGCTGGTTGAAAATATTTTCATGACTCCTCTGAATCTCTTGGTTGCCAAAAGCGGTGTCAGCTTCAATTCGCTATCCCTCAAATACTCCAATCTGTTCGGAGGCAAGGTTGAGTTGCCGGTTATGAAGGATGGCAAGCCCGTCATGAAAGCCGATGGAGTGACTCCAGATACAAACCTGTTAGATCCTGACGTTCTCAAATACGGCCCCTTCCTGCAATCCATCTTTGAGTTTTTGATCATTGCCTTCGCCCTGTTCATGGTTGTTAAAGCGATGAACTCATTCAAAAAGAAGACGGAATCCGCAGAGCCACCACCTCCTCCCGAGGATGTTGTATTGCTCCGCGAAATCCGCGATGCCTTAAAGAAGTAATCTTCGATTTATCCACCGCGAAGATTTTTGAGCGCGTCGCGCAATGGGCGGCGCGGTGTCGGTGGAGTTTGCTGCTGGTCAATCTCCTTAAGTTTCGGATCCGCGTCGGGTGACGAACTCCCCCTTGCTCGGCGCTCTTGACGCAACCGTCGCAACTCCTTGACCAAATCGACCGCAGCCCCGATCGCTTCGTCCGCCTTTCCCTCCGTGACCGCACCCAGCACATCGATCGCAGCCGCGGTTCCAGGAGCCTCGTCCCCCAATGCCGCAGCGATGAGCGACATCAAGTCCGAGGACTCATGCCGCATGGCGCTCCAATCGACAACGGGCTTCTCAATCGTGCCGCGGATCGGGAGCGTGATCTGTGGGACACCCAATTGCTGCACCGACTCGCGTCGCGCCAGCATCTCCAGCGGCACCGGAAAACCAACCTGCATATCCAACTCTTGATTGACGATGCCAACTCGACCGGCGCTGGAAAGTTGCAGACGCGGATCGACTTTGGGAAGTCCGATTTCAATCCCTTGATGATCGATCATGCCATCGACGGCTTTCACGTCGATCTTCGATCCATCGATAAAGACCAATTCATAAACCGGGTCTTTGCCCCGAAACTTGGCGATCATCTCCAGAATACTCATCACGACTGGCTCCGCAGGTCCGGACCGAACTTCGTGAAGTGTCAGCGTGCCGCCACCTCGTGAGGCTTCGGGCCTGTCGATCGGGATTTCGATGCGCTCGGTCTGTAGCGATACGCGGCCGTCGAACCATGCGGATTTCGCTAATAGAGGAATCGCCCGACCAAGGCCTAACCGAACCAGTTCCGGAGTCACCTCGACGTGATCGAGAATATCCGAGGGAGACACGATGAGCTTGGGCTCCCCTCCGCGTGCTAGGTATTCAACGGTCGAACGGAATGGCGGGACCACCAAGAGCGGTTCCGACGATTCCTTGCCTGTTACCAAGACCGATAGCCCCTCGATTTCGATGACGATATCGACCTCGGCCGTCTTACTCGCCTGATCTGCCAAATCCTTCGTCGAGCTACTCGATACGGCATCGACAAGCTTCTCCAAGCTAGAGGTGTTCTCCAGCAGTTCGATATCGACCCGAGGCTCGATGACTCGCAAGCGGCCCAAGTCCCTTCCCCCCAACAAATAACCGATCAACGATCGATTCGACTCGATGGCCTTGATCGCAACAAGATCGAACGGTTGCTCGTTGGAAGCTCTCTCTAACTTCGGCGCATCGAGTTGTTCAATGCGCACACCGCGCAACTCCAGTGGCTGCAGCCAACGAATCCTTGCTTCATCGATGTGCAGGCGAAAGCCTTGAACGGCCAATCGGTCCACCAACGGTTGGTAAAACCATCGCGATCCGACAATTGTCGGGAAAGCTGCGATGGCGACGAAGAGAAGCAATGGGAGCCAGAACCACCATCGGCTCAGCAACGATCGCTTGTTCGATGTGCCAGGCCCATGATCCCGTGCTGGAGCCGGAGCTTTTTCATCGGTAGACGCTTTTTCGCCGGTGGACATAACAAAGCTCTCAAGGCACGGACGACAGGAACGTGGAGCAGGAATTGGATCAGAAATCAGATCGACTGAGGAACCGAGGCATCAGCTCCCAACCGTTGGCGAACTGGAGGCTCGATTTGCCAGCCTGCACTTCATCGTATCCAACGCACCCTTGCTTGGCGATTCCTTGACCGCAAATTGCAAAGGGGACCCAGCCATGGGCGTGCTTCTTGGTGCTGACCGGCGTTGGATGGTCCGGTGTCACCAGGATTCGGTATTCACCCTGTTTCTTGAGAGCTTCGTGAATCGGGCCGACGATATGCTGATCGATGGACTCAAGGGCCTTGATCTTTTCCGCGACGCGACCTTCGTGGCTGGCTTCATCGGGCGCTTCGATGTGTACGCAAACCATGTCGTATTGGTTAAGGGCATCGACCGCCCAGCGTCCCTTGGCAGCGTAATCGGTATCGAGGTAACCGGTCGCGCCGGGGACTTCGATTCGGTCCCATCCGACGAGGGCTGCTAACCCGCGGAGCAAGTCAACGGCGGTGATCATCGCGCCGCGAACTCCGAATCGTTGCGCGAAGGACTCGAGCGTTGGCGTCTTGCCCAGTCCCCATAGCCACAGGTGAGTTACCGGCCGCAGTCCCCTCGCTCGGCGATCGACATTGACGGGATGATCCGGCAGTAGTTCCGCGCTTCGCTGCATCAGATCGCTCAACCAATCACACCCTGGCCCGCGAGGGTAGTCGTCGACAACCGACAGGTCGGTCAGGTCGTGTGGTGCACGCGTTTTGGTATCGCTCGAGAAGGGAGATGCGTTGCCGGCCGATCCGCGATAGATAAGAAGATTTCGGTAGCTGACGCCGGGCACAAACTCCCATGGTTGCGGCCCCATCGCTGCCTGCATGGATTCGAGAAGCCGTTGGCTTTCTTCGGTACTGACATGTCCTGCAGTGAAATCGACCATGATCTGATTTTCGATCGTGACCGTATTGCAACGGATTGCCCAGTCATAGGGACCGAGCTGCAACCCTCTTGCCGCAGCTTCGATCGGTGCACGGCCCGTAAAGTAGCGGTTCGGATCGTACCCGAAAAGCGACATGTTCGCGACTTCGCTGCCAGCGGGAAAATGGGCTGGAGTATTGTCCGACCTGCCAACCATTCCTTCCTGAGCGATGGCATCCATCGCAGGAACATGTGCCGCTTGCAACGGGGTCTTGCCACCAAGCGCATCGACCGGCAGATCCGCGCATCCATCAGGGATAATCAAAACATACTTCATGTACTTTTCCTATCGAAAACGGTGACCCAATAACGGTGACCCAATAACGGTGACTCAGTGCCCACCCTCGTAAACGCGCAATCGGACGCTGTGATTCGCGACGCTCGGAAGCTTGCAAATCTCCGCATGCGCCTTGGCCGCGTCCGCTTCGGTGCACTCATGGGTCATGATGACGAGAGGAACGTAGCGTTCCTCCTCACTCTCATTGGGCTCATGCTGAATGATCGATGAAATGGAAATGCGATGCCACCCGAGAATCCCGGTGATTTGAGACAGCACTCCCGGTTCATCAGCGACGATAAATCGCAAATAGTATCTTGCAACTGTCTTAGCGTAAGGGATCATTTCTATGGCGCATTGACGATCCGACCACAACTCAAGGCGTCGGAACGTGATGTCGGTCCTGCCAGCCGCGGTATCGATCATATCTGCGACCACTGCCGATGCAGTCGGCATCTGCCCAGCACCCTGTCCATGGAAAAACATATCCCCGACCGCATCCCCGACAACGGTGATCGCGTTGTACGCACCTCGCACCTCAGCGAGCGGGCGGCCGATGCGAACCAACGTCGGCGACACATGCAGCTCCAAGTTATCGTCGATCAGTTGGGCGGTCGCTAACAAGCGAATACGATACCCCAACTGATAGGCATACCGGATGTCTTCGAGATCGAATGCTTCAATCCCTTGTCGATGAATATCCCGCCATCGAACCCGCACTCCGAAAGCCAGGTGAGCGAGAATCGCCAACTTCTGCGCTGCATCGCTGCCATCGACATCCATCTGCGGATCGGCTTCCGCATACCCGAGTTGTTGGGCATGGAGCAATGCCCGTTCATATTCGACACCACGGTCGGACATTTGCGTGATGATGTAGTTGCTGGTCCCGTTCAGGATGCCACGCAAGGACACGATTTGGTTGGAGGAAAAACATTGCGAGATATTCGCGATGATAGGAATCCCACCGCCGACACTGGCTTCGAAGGCAATCGTGCGGCCAAGCGATCGAGCTCGGTCGAACAACTCTTCACCGTGTTGAGCCAATAAGGCCTTGTTCGCGGTCACCACATCCTTGCCCGAATCGAGCAACTGAAGCATGATCGTTCGGGCTGGTTCGATCCCTCCGATCAGGTG
>CAYXFO010000202.1:0-7883 GCA_964464255.1 uncultured Pirellula sp. | reverse complement strand
TCGCGTATCGCCGACGGTTTTCTCATGCACGATCGCAGAATCATCGAAATGTGCGACGACTCGGTCATTCGTTTTTGCGAAACATCCCGTGGAACTCGCCGGTCGACGCTTCGACGAGCGCGAGGGATGGTCCCGGAGTCCATTGAGTTTCAATCCGATGGTGAGAATACGCTCGCAACAGGTGCAGATTTGAAGGGAACTTTTTGCCTCGTTCACAGGAACCGGGCCTATGTCAGCCAACCATTCGGAGACTTGGCAAACCGGGATTCGATGGACAGTCTCCATGAAACTGCGGTGCGATGGGAAAGGAACTTGCAAACGGCGCCGGCACGAGTGGCAATGGATCTGCATCCGATGTACTTCTCTTCGCAATGGGGTATGGAAAAAGCACACAAAATCGGAACGCATCCGATCATGATCCAGCATCACCATGCTCATCTCGGAGCTCTGATGGCTGAACATCAGCGAAATCCAGAAAAACCGCTCTTGGGATTCGTCTTCGATGGCACCGGCTACGGCGACGATGCAACGATCTGGGGGAGCGAAGCCATCGCGCTGCGTCATGGTCGTTTCGAGCGATTTGCCAGCATGCAGCCATTCCAACTCCCCGGCGGTGATGCAGCAGTTCGATTTCCGTATCGCATCGCCCTCTCGCTACTTCATCTCGCCGGGATCCCATGGAAGAGCGATTTGCCCTGCGTCACCAACGGCGAACCCAATGAAAATTACTTGTTCAAACAACTATTGGATCGTCGGACTCACTGTATCGAAACGAGCAGCATGGGGCGATTGTTTGATGGAGTTGCTTCGCTGTTGGGTGTTCGACATGCCATCACCTACGAAGCCCAAGCGGCGATCGAGTTGGAGGAATTGGCCAGTCACAGTGACCGCAACACCGTGAGCGATGACGACCGGAGTTGGATGGATCAAGTCTTGCTTGAATCAGAACGAAATTTTCCGACCGTAGCATTCGTACGCGAGTTGGTGCATCGTTACCGGAACGGCGCAGCGAGATCGGAAATAGCCCATTGGTTCCATCGCATTGTTGCCGTTTGGATCTCAGTCGTCGCAGCGCGATACCGTGTGGAACATCCATCCGATAGCATCGAAGCCTTAGATATCGGTTTATCGGGAGGTGTGTTTCAAAACGAACTGCTCTTGAGCTTGGCGATGGCATCTCTTGAGAATGCCAGGTTTCGCGTTTTGAGCCATCGACAATGGCCGTGCCATGATGGATCGATCGCGCTGGGCCAGGCGTGGATAGCATCCCATCTCCCGAATTATCCCAGATGGAGAGGGGATCGACGCTAACCCATCTTGGCAGAGCGTTGAGAGATAAGGAATTGAAACCAGCGATCTAATCCTGCACCGCTCTTTGCTGACAACTCGAAAACCGGGATCCCCGGTCGTACGCGTTGAATATTTTCCAGGGCGCGATCCCGATCGAATTCGCAGGGGCCTGACAAATCGATCTTGGTCAGGAGAGCCACATCGGAAGTGTTGAATAGCCCCGGATACTTGAGCGGCTTGTCTTCTCCTTCGGTCACCGACAGCAGCGCGACACGGAGCGATTCTCCAAGATCCCAACTGGTTGGACAAACGAGATTGCCGACGTTCTCGACAAACAGGTAATCGAGATCAGGGAGCGACCAATCGTGGAGTTGCTCCTCCACCATGTTCGCTTCGAGATGACAACAACCATGTGTCATGATCTGCCGTACCGGCGCGCCGCTCTGAGCAAGCCGTCGGGCATCGTTGTCGGTCTCCAAGTCTCCCACGATCGCAGCAACTCGCTCCCCCTTGTTTCGCAGATGGGTCAAAGTTGCTTGGAGCAGAGTCGTCTTTCCGGAGCCGGGACTGGAGACCCAGTTGGATACGAAAACACCCGCCTGCAAGAACCGTACTCGCATCGATCGAGCAAGTTCGTCATTTTTCTTGAGGATCTGTGTTCGAACTTGAAGAATCCGCGGTTCCTGCATTGTTTAGATCCTTGCTGGACTGGAAACAGACCCGATCGATGTATTTTCGTCGCGTCGTGGTCGCAGAGAAAGGAACTCCAAATCAAGTTCATTCCCGTGTCGGATGAGAGTCGAATAGCCGCAGCAGATCGGGCATCGCAGATCCTGAATCCCGCTCGATTCGAAATCGCGATCACAGTCGGTGCATCCGAGGACCAGTGGAATCTGGCGGATGATCAACTCGGCCTGCGATACAAGGGTACCTTCGCGGGCGATTGCAAAGCCACTGAGCAGAGATGGTGCGTGAATGTGGCTCAAGGCTCCGACAGCGATGTGAACGGCAGCCACCTCCATCTCCTGGCACGAGGATGCGTGTTCGCAAGCCAGTTCCACTAATTTAAGAGCGATCGACAATTCGTGCATGCGGTTCCTCAAGGATCGCAGGATGAGTTCTTGGCAGCTTTGCCATTCGACTCGCCATGCTGCCTTATTGTATAACAGGGATCGAAAGGTGCGGAAACGGAAATGTGTTTAGCGATCCCGGGCTTGGTTGAAACGATCTACGAGGCGGAGGGCATCCGCATGGGGCGATTGCAGTTCGGTGGAGTCACCAAAGAGGTTTGCCTGGAGTATTTGCCCGAGATCGCGGTGGGTGAATACGCGATTGTGCACGTTGGGTTTGCGATCAGTCGCCTGGATGAGCAGTCGGCCCTGGAGTCGCTGCGTACGTTTGCTGAATTGGGATTGCTCGAGGATGGTTTAGCGGAGCTTCGAGACTCATGAAACACCTTGAGGAATATCGCGACAGCGTCAAGGCGATGCAGCTTGCGAAAGAAATCGCGAGACTGACCACCCGGCCCTGCAAAATCATGGAGGTCTGCGGTGGCCAAACCCATTCGATCCTTCGGCATGGCATCGATCAACTCCTCCCCGAGAAAATTGAATTGATCCATGGGCCGGGCTGCCCAGTGTGTGTCACGCCCATCGAGACGATCGACAACGCATTGGCGCTGGCATCGTTGCCAGGAACGATTCTATGTTCCTTTGGCGACATGCTGCGAGTCCCCGGATCGCGGGAGGATTTGATCCGTATCAAGGGAGTCGGAGGCGATGTTCGAGTGGTTTACAGTCCACTCGATGCGCTTCAAATCGCCCGAAGCCATCCCGAGCGACAGGTCGTTTTCTTGGCGATCGGGTTTGAGACCACGGCTCCCGCGAATGCGATGGCGGTCAAGATTGCGAAGCGAGATCGCATCTCCAATTTCTCGATGCTCGTTGCGCATGTGTTGGTTCCCCCAGCGATCGAAGCGATCATGCGATTCTCAGGTGTCACTGTGAATGCATTCCTCGCTGCCGGTCATGTGTGTGCCGTGACAGGTTATTGCGATTATCATCGACTCTGCGAGACCTACCGTGTGCCGATCGTTGTGACGGGTTTCGAACCGCTCGATCTGTTGGAAGGGATCCGCCGGGCGGTTCAGCAGTTGGAGTTGGGAGAGCATCGGTTGGAGAATGCCTACGCTCGCGTCGTGTCCGAGAGAGGAAACATCGAAGCGCAAAAGGTAATCGACGAGGTATTCGTCGTGACCGATCGAGTATGGCGAGGTTTGGGTTTGATTCCACGGAGCGGTTGGAAGCTGAGTCCTGCCTACGAAGCTTTTGACGCTTCGATCAAGTTCGCGAATGTCCGCGTTTGCTCAAGTGAGTCAAGTATTTGTCGTTCAGGAGACGTACTTCGGGGCATGATCAAGCCGAGCCAGTGCCCAGCATTTGGCAAGGAATGCACACCTCGCACTCCGCTTGGGGCGACAATGGTTTCGAGCGAGGGTGCTTGCGCGGCCCATTACCATTATCGCACATCATGACGGATCCCCCTGCCGATTCCTCGTCAATCGATTCACCACTCGCGAACTCCGGTTTTATCCAGTGCCCTCATCCGATGAGCGACTACCCACGCGTCGTGATGGCCCACGGGGGTGGCGGGAGGATGACTCAGGAACTGCTCGAACAGGTTTTTCTTCGCGCATTTGACAACACAGCACTCAACGAACGTGAGGATGCTGCGTTGCTCAGCCCTGGGCGTGGACGACTGGCCTTCTCGACCGATGCGTATGTGGTTCAGCCCTTGTTCTTTCCAGGTGGTTGCATCGGGGATTTAGCGATCCATGGAACGGTCAATGACTTGGCGATGCGAGGCGCCACACCGTTGGCCATCAGCGCTGCATTTATTCTCGAAGAGGGGTTGGATATCGAGACCTTGAAAAGCATCGTTGATGCAATGGCAACCGCAGCGAAGCGGGTTGGTGTGTCGGTGGTGGCGGGTGATACCAAAGTGGTTGAGAAAGGGCATGGCGATGGATGTTACATCGCGACCTCAGGGATTGGCGAGGTTCGAGAAGGGATTGATCTATCGATACGTCACGCTAGTCCAGGGGATGCGATTGTGATCAACGGAACTCTTGGCGATCATGGTATGGCGATCTTGAGTCATCGTGAAGGGATGCGCTTTAGGAGCCCTATTGTGAGCGACACGACTCCTCTTCACGAACTGGTAGGTATGATGTTGGACGCCTGTCCGGACATCCGCTGTATGCGAGATCCGACGCGCGGTGGTGCGGCAGCAGTGCTTCATGAGATCGCCGCATTTGCTCGTGTCGGAATGGAACTCGATGAGTCATCGCTTCCAGTGCAGTCGGCGGTTCAGAGCGCGTGCGAACTCTTTGGGTTAGATCCGTTATCCGTTGCCAACGAAGGGAAACTGATAGCGATCGTCCCGGAGTCGTCGGTCGATCGGGTGCTCGAAGCCATGCGATCTCATCCGTTGGGTCGGCAAAGCGCTCGAATCGGGCGTGTGATCGACGACGCATTCGGTCGCGTGGTGATGCGCACTGCGTTAGGAACAACCCGCATGATCCCGATGCCGATCGGCGAGCAATTGCCGAGGATCTGTTGATTGAGGTAGAGGCGGATGCAAAAGTCGTCGCAGGCTTCTTGGGTGGTATTCCCGAAGCTACCGTCGCCAGACGGTGGTCGATGGTGCGTCACACTTGGCTCTGAGAATCTTCGCGTCGAATTTTCTGCTGCATGCGATTCACAGCGTTGACACCAAGAGGCAAAAGGATGCCATAGGGAATCCAAAGCAAGTGACGATAGGGATTAGGTAATGCAATCATCAAACCGAGAAACGAGACCAAGGCGATCCAGAATACGACGCTTGCCTTGATCATGAAGGCTCGTTCTCGCAAACTGTTCGTGTTGCGAATACTGAAGTATTGTCCGACGAGTCCGCCGAGGAGTCCGAGGCCTCCACCTACCAAGCCGATCATCCAACCTGAATTGTTCATGATTTCACTCCCGATGAAACGTCCGCTATTATAGAGCGCGCTTTACGACTCGGTGGTAGACCGCACGCGTAGCGTACGAAATAATAGCCGAGGAGCGCAAGCTCCCGGGTTAAACTGAGGCAAACATTGCAAGGTTGCGAGCGCTTCCACAGGGATGCTCGCGCATCTGGGCTATGAGGGTACAGGCATGACGGTGCCAACAGCGTTCAAGGCGTGTGGCTTGCCAGGACCCGGCCGGGGAGATGGGAGTCGGGGAACCAACAAAGCACATAGGTGTTGCGGCCGTCGTCGACATGCACGTCAATCGCGCGCGGTGAACCATGAAAATAATGGCCCAACATCGGAGCCAACCGCAGCCTTCGATCTCCCGCTGGGATCTCCACGCGTAGCACTTGGATGTCTCGTGGCAGCAATCCCCAACAACGCGTATCAGCAGCTTCTGTCGCCTCCCACGCCACCCCTGCCAGGTCCATCCCAAGTCCCGTCAAATCGTTGGCACCGATCGAATTTTTGGCGGTGACGACCGTTGCTTTCTTGATGACGCGACGAGCAACCGCGCGGGCCACGATCTGATCGCGCTGCGATCGATAGGTGCTCTCCGCCAATCGCTCGACATCAGCAAGCGATACTGTAGGACCGATGTTTCGACCTTCCACTGAGACATGCACTGAGTCCACATCGCTCTGTGGGACCACGACATCTGCGACCTTAATGGGCGCAATGGTTGGCGGCAGATGATGTGGACCGACTGCCGAGACGATCCGATCTGCGATGAGCAGAGCATCGCTGGTGGGTTGTTCGCAGACTTCGACTTTGTAGGGGCCGCGACCAACCATCGCGAACACATAGACAACCCCACAGCCAGGCTGCGAATGCACCCCCTGCTGAACCCGTGCGACGTCCCACTGCAAGGGAATGCAATCGGGAAGTAAGGCTGAGGCTTGCGTGTAGGCTCGCAGTGCATCGTCATAGTTTTGGTGCGTCTGCTCACGCAACATCCCGCGCAAATAGAACCCGATGGGCAAACCAAATCCGGGATTGCGTTCAGGTGACTTGCTTTCTTGAGGGGTACCTTCCGGAGGCTTAGCATCTTCCTGCCCGAGCCGTTGGCGGATCGCATCGTGTTTATCCTGGATCTGGAGAGTGTAGCTCTCGGCGTCAGTGCCGTCGTGCATCAGGCTGGTCAGGGCCAAAAAGACACGGATCAAAATCTTCTCATAATCCTCACCGGCATAGGCGCGTGCCGAATCGTCGGTCCACATCGATACGGTCTTTTCCGTCAGCGATGTTTGCTCCAGGTGATCGAATCGATCTCGCACTTCCTTCAGTCGACGTTCAGCTTGTCGGCACTCGCCGTCCAATAGATCGACGATCGCCAAATCTAGATTGGCGACATCCCGATCTTGACGATGGTTCTTTGCGATCTTCTCGAGTTGCTCGCGGCAGGCCGTGAACTGGCCGTCGTAGAAGTTATTGCGCGGCTGAGCGATCCGTTTCGCATGAGTCGTACATCCAGTCGTTAGAGATATCTGGACAATCGCTACAGCGCAGCAAACCCACCAAGACTTCGATGCTTGCAGGGGGCCGATCATCGCTTGAAGGGATTGTAGTTCCAGTACTGCCCCATCGCCGTCTTGTGGTAGCCCTTGCGGATCTCCGACGATTGTTTGTCGTATTGGCCATTGTGGACGTTGACCATCTCGAGCGTCAGCAGGTAATCGCGTTGGGTCGAGGAGTTGCGTTTGGTTGTTCCGCTCGTCAGTGTTGCGTAGAGCAAATAATCTACTGGTGCTCCGCTCCGATCAAGGACAGAGGTGAATAAACGCATATTGTCGGGGACCATGAGCGAGTCGGGTCGCAAGCGTGTTTCATGCAGAGCGGCGTCGACCATGCGGCGGCTGATCGGTTGGAAAGCGTTGGAGTCTAGGATACGGCTGTCGATCTGTTGATAGAGTTGATCTTTAAAGTCTCCGATATCTTCCGCCATCTTGTTTTCGACGCAGACAAAGCAAATCGACTTCTTCATCGGCATGCCATCGGGACCGAATTGGCATTCCGGCCATGCCTGTTCTTGGCGGACAAGAAGCTTGGCGACCGTCTCGTCCACCAATGGATCGAATACCTCGGAACCTGCCTCGTGGCTGCCCACGATATTCTTGTCATTGGCGCTTAAGAGATGTCCGTGCTGATAGCCGCGACAACCGCAGGATAAGAAAAGAGATCCGCTAGACAATCCAATCAGCCATTCTCGACGTCGCATGGGTATACCTACGTTCCGGGCAACGAATCCGACGAGCGGATCTCAGGTCCAAGGAGATACATTCCAACCATACGAAGTATCGGCCTGCAACCCCAGGCCAGTTTCAGCTTTCGCATAGGAATCGTTGTTAGAGAGCTAGCAATATTTTTTTGATGCACCATTACCGGCGAAGCCGCTTGAACCTTTTTTTCTATTTTCCCTGGTTCACCATTTCCCGTCCATGCTTGCTATCCGCATTGGCATATCAACGAGCGATCATCTCTTGACGTTCATTGGACACGTTGCCCCTAAAACCTCGCAAAGGACCACAAAATGTTTACT
>CAYXFO010000201.1:0-7903 GCA_964464255.1 uncultured Pirellula sp. | reverse complement strand
CATGGCTGAGAACTCCTTCGGCACCGTGACCGTCTTCGGCTTCGCCATGACCGGACTCCAACGAGCCCAGGCATCCTAACTCCCCTTCGACCGACACGCCGCGAGCATGCGCCATGGTGACGACTTTGCGAGTGACATCAACGTTGTATTCATACGAGGCAGGAGTCTTGCCATCTTCTTGAAGCGACCCGTCCATCATGACCGATGTGAAACCGTTCTCGATTGCAGAGAGACAGGTGGAGGGGGAGTTGCCGTGATCTTGGTGCATCACGATAGGGATTTGCGGATAGAGTTCCACAGCGGCGAGCATCAGGTGGCGGAGATATGCATCCTGCGAGTACGAGCGAGCGCCGCGCGACGCTTGGATGATCACGGGCGAATTCGTCTCCTTGGCCGCCTCCATAATCGATTGGATCTGCTCCATGTTGTTGACATTGAACGCAGCCACTCCGTAGTGATTTTCAGCTGCGTGATCGAGAACTTTGCGAAGAGGAACCAAAGCCATGAGAGGGAAACTCCCTGAAAAAATAGCGATTAGAGATGCGTGCAGGAATCGATCGCGGGGCTATGCTACTTGGAGCCACGCCGTTCACCGTCTAGGATTATCAAGCAAATCAGGTCTTCGGCAATGCGTGTTTGGCGAGTGATGAAACGATGGATGATCCAGAACCAAAGTCGGCACGGTCGGTAAAGAATCTTAACCCCGTGGATCATTATCTTCACGGCAGTTGGGAGGCGCTCGGCGCTGGTGCACCGATCTTGGTCGCACTTGCTCAGTTGTGCAGCCAAGCTATGGTTGATCATCCTGCCGCTAACGCGCAAACAGCGGAAGGACTATCGCCGGAAGCACTTGCCATCCTGGTCGCCGCGCGCAGTCGCGGTGTGATCGAAATCAAGGCGGTTAATACTGCGTTCGATCCCGCAGCTCGGATGCTGGCAGTCTATGTCGAGTTATCGGACACCCAGACGATCGCGTTTCGGGATCCCGCCGACCCCGAGGTGACGGTTTCTTTTTTGGAAGGATTTCGGCAACTGTGCCGCGCGGGGTTGGTGATGCACCATATTCATCGCGACTTTTCCCTCACACATCTCGGGTTTCGTGTCGCACGCGACATCGACTCGGAGAAAGTACAACCATGGCTGGACAAGGGGACAGAGTTTGGCCTTCACGATTGATCCAACGATCGATCGTTTGCTTGCTCGTGTTGATAGCAATCTTAGGTGGGATGTTCCTCGTCGGTCGCGGATGGTTCCTGTCGTCGTTGACCGAAGTCGAACCGCAGAAACCCAACCCTAGTCCAGTTGTTGTGCTGTCCGATCCCCAAGCAACGGTTACTCCCCATTCCCTGGATCCGGTCCTTGAGATAGCTCGACGTTCGCTCGCACGGCATCGATCGCGAGATCGAGATTATCGGGCGACGCTAGTGAAGCGATTGAGAATCGGAAACAAGCTCAGCGAGCCGGAGGTGATGAAACTGAAACTGCGTTCTCGCGATCGAGATGCTATTGCGGAACCCGCTGGTTCCACTTCGGAGTCTCAGCCAGACTCTCAGCCGATCGCTTCCGACGAGATGGATCCGCGTCCGATCGATGTATATCTCGGCTTTGTGGCGCCCAAATCGCTTGCGGGCCGCGAGGTGATTTGGCGGCAGGGTTTTCAGGATAACCTGATGACTGTGCATGAGGCCGGGTTCTTCAACTTGGCCAGAGTGCAACTGGCACCTACCAGTCGCTTGGCGATGATCGGGAACCGTTATCCGATTTCGGACGTAGGGATCGAGCGGTTGCTGATCAAGCTACTCGAGATCGGGACACGCGACCGAATGCTTGGGGATTGCCAGGTTACGATCCGGGAGGGGGTTGAATTCGAGGGCCGTCCGTGTCGCCGTATCGAGGTCATCCACCCCGAAAAAGGGGTAGAAATCGATGGCAATAAATTCGAATTCGCATATTATCGAGCAGAAATCGATATGGATGTGGAGCACGAGCTTCCGATCCATTACGCTAGTTATGTGTGGCCGGAGAACACCGGAGAGGATCCGCTGTTGGACGAAGAGTTCACTTACCAAGATCTCTGTCTAAACTGTGATTTATCCGATTTGGACTTCGACCCAGACAACCCTGAGTATCGTTATCCGTCGCGCTGAGTTTTTGCAGATGCCAAACGACATGCAATTCACGGATTGTCCGAACTGCGGCAAGCGGATTCGGATCGATGCACCTCGTTGTCATCGTTGTGGCGAGGTGCCGGTCTTGGCATTCAATCGAGCTCGCGATGTGGATGGTCCGAGCACTGCAGATGAAGAACAGGATCCATCCGAATCGCATCATGCCGTCCGTTGGGGTGGTTATCGAGTCGACGAAGACGACTTCGATTACGAGTCCTTCGTTGAAGATGAGTTTGGGGAATCGCGATCGCAACCGGCTAGACCCTGGTGGTGGTATGTTGCATGGGTCGTACTGGTGGTCTTCGCATTAGGCATCTTGGCAGATGCCTGGCTATTGTTTTTGAATACTTAGCGAATCTACAACCCCGAATGCAGTCGAAATCTTTTCTGTCGCGTGGAAGCAGCGTTCTTCTTGAACCGGGCCGCGCAACGGGGAATGGTGCGGATGCTACCTCGGAAGCTTCCTTAGATTCATCAGTGCGTCCTGTCGCTGTCGTGCGCCGTATGGCTGTCGTGCGGCGTGTCGCTGGCCACATCATCCTTATTGTCGCGTTTGCGATCGCGTTCTTCATTCTACAAAAATTGACGTTCCTTCTTCGGTTTCCACCGTACGAGAGGACGACGTTGTGGATACCGGGAGCCTTGACTTTCAGCGTACTGCTCATCTCCCCGATATCCGGCTGGTGGCGATTTTACATCGGTCTGTGCATCGCAGGTTACGCGGCTTTTTACGGTGACCCCGAGATCCCGGGAGTGGTTGCCTTAATGTCGGCGCAATTTCATTTTGCTACGGTAGCGGTCGGAGCATGGGGGATCCTTCGACTGACCAACCGCGATCCCTTCGCTACCGTTCCATCGATGCTTGTGTTTGTTCTCGCTGCGGGATTGCTGGTTCCGTTGGCAACGTCGGCGCCATCCGATTGGATTCGTTGGATGCGGGGACTGGGAGATGTATGGCCGACGGCGATTCGATCCTTCCTCTGTATTTCGCTAGGTATGCTGATCGGTACTCCGGCGTTGACGACCGCACTGATTCACGGGCGAGAAAGGTTCCGTACAGTTAGTCTCCGGGGTTGGATGGAAGGATTGGTTCTGGCTCTCTGTTTGACGTCGGTGGGCTTGTGGGTATTCACCAATTCGGCGGATTCGAAAGCGATCCCCGCTTTGGTTTACGCACCGATCCCATTTTTGCTGTGGGCGGCCCTCCGGTTCGAAGTAGTGGGCGCCAGTTGGGCGCTGTTGGCAATTGCCTATCTGTCGACTTGGAATGCGATCAATGGTCGAGGACCGTTTGCCAGCGGTACTCGAGATGACCACGTGCTCCAATTGCAGATTTTTTTGATGGCGGTTGCGTTGCCACTGTTGTTCATGGCGGTTGTTGTCGGGGAACGTCGCCGTGCTTATGCTCTGCTGGTGCGCGAAATAGAAGAGCGTCGAAAGATGGAGGAAGGGTTGCGACATGCTTCGCGATTGGCGGTCCTCAGCGAGTTCACCGCGTCGATCGCGCATGAGATCAACCAACCCCTAGGCGCAATTCTCTGCAATGCCGAGGCCGCTGAGTTGCTTCTCGAAAAACCCTCGCCGCCCATGGAAGAGATACGCCGCATCATGACGGATATTCGCAACGACGACTTGCGAGCCAGCGAAGTTATCCGTAGCTTGAGGGCATTACTAAAACACGGTGAAGTGGAACGCCAACCTGTTTCCATCCATCGAGTGGTGATGGAAGTGATCGCGATTCTTCGGACCGAAGCCGAGCGACGTGGTATCGAGTTGCATACGGAACTCACGCAAGTCGATCCCATCGTCCTTGGAGATCGCGTTCACCTCCAGCAAGTACTCCTCAACCTGATCATCAACGCCATGGAAGCGATGCAGGGGATTCCAGGCGAACGACGAGTAGCGGTCTGCACATCGCAGCGAGACAACGAAGTGGTGGTTTCAGTAACCGATCGCGGCCCTGGCATCCCACCTGAGCAAGTACCTCGACTGTTTGATCGCTTTTTCTCCACCAAGCCGGAAGGGATGGGGATGGGATTGGCCATATCCCGATCCTTGATCGAACAACATGGCGGCAGGATCTGGGTTGAAAATGCGTCAGATCGAGGAGCGATTTTTCGAGTTCGTATTCCCCTGGACAAAGCAAATACAAAGACTTCGACAGAGACGAACACATCATGGAACAGGGAGTCGGCACAATGACGGAAAACAGCCCGTTGATTCATGTCGTCGATGACGATGACTCGGTGCGCAAGGCGCTCTCCCGTTTGCTCAAAGCCGCTGGCTATGAAGCGCAAGGCTACGCGAATGCAGGCGAGTTCCTCCTCGCTTTGCCTATCTCCACGCCGGGGTGCATCATCCTCGATGTCCGGATGCCTGGCCCCAGCGGACTCGAATTGCATACGGCCCTCAATCGACAAGGAAGCATTCTCCCAATCATCTTCCTCACCGGGCATGGCGATATCCCGATGAGTGTGCAAGCGATGAAGGCGGGAGCAGTCGACTTCCTCACCAAACCGGTTCAGAGCCAAACGCTGCTGGCCGCGGTATCAAACGCCCTAGAAATCCAATGCCGAGCTAGCCAGCAACAGCAACGCATGGACTACCTACGCAACTGCTACCAGTCCCTCACCGACCGGGAACGGGAGATCTTTCGGCTTGTGGTGAAAGGGAAGCTCAACAAACAGATCGGCGCCCAACTAGGGATCGCGGAACGTACTGTCAAAGCCCATCGTGCCCAAGTCATGGACAAGATGGAGGTCAGCTCACTGGCCGACTTGGTCCGCGTCGCCAGCGAATTGCAACTGGAAACTAAGGTCGCGGACGCATAAGGCTCCCCCCTTTTTCTGTTATTCGGGGTGAATATTTCGGGGTGACGCGATGCACCAAAGGGCACGTCTCAATGCCCCTGCGTCCAATTTGGATGGATGGGGATGTGATCGACAATGCTATGTGAATCAATCACACCGACTGTAAGTGTTTCAGGTACCTCAAGAGGAAAGACGTAACGATGAAAAGAACATGGCATCTGGCCGTGGTCGCCATGCTGTGCACCGGCTTGGTGGCTTGCTTTGGCTCCACCGCTTCAGCTCAACAAAAGAAACCGAACATCCTCGTGATTTGGGGGGATGATATCGGGACATGGAATGTCAGTTTCAACAACCGCGGAATGATGGGCTATCGCACGCCGAACATCGATCGAATCGCGAAGGAAGGACTGTCATTCACCGATTACTATGGTCAGCAAAGCTGTACCGCTGGCCGCGCTGCGTTCCTAGGCGGCAATGTTCCGGTTCGAAGCGGTATGACCAAGGTCGGTATGCCAGGAGCCGAGCAGGGTTGGCAAAAGACCGACGTGACTCTCGCGACAGTTCTCAAGTCGCAAGGCTACATGACCGGCCAGTTCGGAAAGAATCACCAAGGGGATCGCGACGAACACTTGCCGACCATGCACGGCTTCGATGAGTTCTTTGGCAATCTCTACCATCTCAACGCCGAAGAAGAACCCGAGAACTTCGATTATCCCAAGAACCCCGAATTCCGCAAAAAGTTTGGACCTCGCGGCGTGTTCGATTGCAAGGCGGATGGCAAGGGTGGCCAGATCATCAAAGACACTGGACCGTTGACCAAGAAGCGTATGGAAACCGTCGACGAGGAAACACTCGCCAAGGCCAAGGACTTCGTCAAGCGGCAACACGCTTCGGGCAAGCCGTTCTTCTGCTGGTGGAACGCCACCCGCATGCACTTCCGAACGCACGTCAAGGAAGGCAATCGCGGTATCTCCGGCCAAGACGAATACAGCGACGGCATGGTGGAACACGATCGCCACGTCGGTGAGATGCTCTCCCTGATCGATGAACTCGGGTTGGCAAAAGATACGCTAGTCATCTACTCGACCGACAACGGTCCGCACTACAACACATGGCCCGATGCCGGAACAACACCGTTCCATGGTGAAAAGAACTCGAACTGGGAAGGAGCGTTCCGTGTTCCCTGCTTCGTTCGATGGCCTGGCAAGTTCCCTGCAGGCGAGACTCTCAACGGTATCGTCTCGCACGAAGACTGGTTGCCAACGCTGGCCGCTGTCGCCGGTTCGACCGACATCAAGGAGAAACTGAAGGCTGGGGTCGAACTCAACGGCCGCAAATACCGCAACTACATCGATGGCTACAACATGCTCGACTACTTCAGCGGCAAGACCGATCAATCGCCCCGCAATGAGTTCTGGTACTTGGGTGACGAGGGCCAAGTGA
Source organism: uncultured Pirellula sp. (assembly GCA_964464255.1). Taxonomy (GTDB): domain Bacteria; phylum Planctomycetota; class Planctomycetia; order Pirellulales; family Pirellulaceae; genus JBKCUI01. The sequence continues at coordinate 1,482 of CAYXFO010000201.1, read as the reverse complement.
TGGCCGCTCGATACCAAGATTGGAAAGTAGTGTTCCTCGAGAACCGCGCCGATCGTTTGCAAATCTGGAAGGAGCCATTCGTCGAACTGCGGGCACCTGATTTGTACAACCTGCGACGCGACCCGTTCGAGAAGGCCAAGATCGGATCGAATACCTACGAGGATTGGTACATCGATCGCGCGTTCATCATTATTCCCATCCAGGGAATGGCTGTACAATTCCTGAAGACGATGGAAGAGTTTCCGCCAAGCCAAAAGCCTGGCTCGTGGAACTTGAGCCGAATCGAGGAAAGCCTCCGATCATCGACCGGCAGCCGATAAGCTGACGACGATTCCATCCAGGCCGTACTCCTCGCAAGACACGGCCTTTTTTATTGAGGAGCATTATGGTGCGATTTGCAGCAATCATCCTGTGGACGGTCTTGTGGTCCTGTCTTTCCATAGCGGGGCTCGCCCAAGATCCTCTGCCAAGCTGGAATGACAGTCCGCGAAAACAGGCTATTGTCGACTTTGTAAAGAGTGCGACAACAACCGGTTCTCCCGACTTCGTTCAGCCAGCATCACGGATCGCAGTCTTCGACAACGACGGCACTCTTTGGTCCGAGCAACCGATGTACGTCCAACTGGCGTTCGCCATCGATAGGGTCAAAGCCTTGGCCCCGAAGCACCCCGAGTGGAAGACGCAAATGCCGTTCAGCGCGGTGCTCAGCGGGGACCTCAAATCGCTCGCTAGCTCCGGAGAACGCGGCTTGGTGGAATTGATCATGGCCACACATGCCGGAACAACGACCGATGAATTCAATGCCATCGTCAAGGAGTGGATCGCGACCGCGAAGCATCCTGTTTACCAGCGACCCTACACCGAGTGTGTTTACCAGCCGATGCTCGAGTTGCTTCAGTACCTTCGGACGCATGAGTTCAAAACCTTCATCGTCTCCGGCGGAGGCATCGAGTTCATGCGACCCTGGGTCGAAGAGGTGTACGGCATTCCTCCCGAACAAGTCATCGGCAGCAGCATCAAAGTGAAGTATGAACTGCGAGACGGAAAGCCTGTGCTGGTGCGCTTGCCCGAAATCGACTTCATCGATGACAAGGCAGGCAAGCCGGTGGGGATCCATCAAAAGATTGGGCGTCGCCCCATCCTGGCAGTCGGCAACTCGGACGGCGACTACGAGATGTTGCAATACGTCACCGCAGGCGAGGGGCTTCGCATGGGAATCCTTTTGCATCACACCGATAGTGAGCGTGAGGTTGCTTACGATCGCGCGTCCCCCTTCGGTCGTCTCGACAAAGGCCTGGCGAACGCCGCGGGTCTTGGGTGGCAGGTCATCGATATGCGCAACGACTGGAAGCAAGTCTTTCCTGCAAAGCGGTGAGGTGTCCGAAAGCAAGCAGAAAGCAAGGACAGGCATTGCGTACAATAAAAGCGGAACAGCGCGAGCCGTCCGGTCGGAAGTGAGGCAAACCTAGCATGTTATTGCGC
>CAYXFO010000200.1:0-8020 GCA_964464255.1 uncultured Pirellula sp. | reverse complement strand
GTCCTGCCACACTGGTCGCATGAAAAATGCCTCCGGCATACTCTCGAGAGTGTTTCGGAAATACTTCCGCGACGAGAGCCGCCCCGACCGCCCACTCGCCACCTACCCCCATCGCCACCAGGAACCGCAGAGCCCCTACCTGCCATAGTTCGGTTGCAAATGCTGTCAGCCCCGAGAAGACGGAGTAGAAAAGGATGGTCAAAATCAGAACGGGGTTGCGACCCCAACGATCGGCCAACGAACTGAAGACCAATCCACCCAGCGTTCCTCCGATCAAGAAGATCCCCAGAAATCGTTCGCCCCAACTGCGGCCCAATTTTTCAAGCTCTTCAACCCCCATGAGCGGCTCTGCAGTCCTTAGCAGATCGGGGACCATATCACCCCGAGTCAGGTTGTATATTTGGCCTTCAAATGCATCGAATACCCAGCCCAACGATGCAACCACAAGCACCAGCCATTGATAGCGGCTGACGCCACGATACCAAGCTGTGGGGGGCTGATCGCTCATTTCGCATTCGGATTCGAAACGGGGATGGAGCGTCGCTCACGAATCGATTGTTCGGCAAGCAAGCACAATGTTACGGACCATAGTCCATCGGCTCCCGATGCGATCGGGGATCGGCCATCGCGCACCATTTCGATAGACCGTTGGATTTCTGCTCGCAATTCAAAAACTTCTCCGCTCTGATAGGCCGGTTCCACAACCTTGACCTCCATTCCGTCAAAGACTTTGAGATAGTGCGTAGGTTCCAAGGTGCGATCCATCGCTCCGCTCCAACCGGCCATGATGGCACCCTTGGTTCCGGTTACCTTAACCGTTTGATGATGCTCAAACGCACCAAGCGTCTGGGAAACGACAGCGTAGGCACCATCTGCAAAACGCATGATTGCCGAGAAATTATCCAGCAATTGCGGACGCTGGTCGTCGATGGAATTCCCCTCGGCGACGACTTCTACGCATTCACCACTGCCGGCAAGATACCAACGCGCCAGATCAAAAAAGTGGATTGGCTCCTCCAATTCCCAATTACCTACACGGCTTGCATCATAACGCCAACCCGAGGAGCCCAAGCGATAGGGTTTTCGGGACAACTCGACAAGGACATACCTCGGTTGACCGATTGTGCCTTGGTCGATGATCGACTTGATCATCCCCCATTGCGTTGAGAGCCGAAGCTCATGGCCAACAGCGAGGCGAATGCCACGTTGCTGTGCCGCTTGAACAATCGCTTGGGCATCCTCGATCGTGATAGCCATGGGCTTCTCTAGTAGAAGATGTTTTCCAGCCTGGATAGCCACCATAGCGATGCTGCGATGGGTATCGCTGGGCGTGACGACGTCGACGATATCGATATCCTCTCGTTGGCACAGTTGTCGGTAGTCGCGATAGATGGTTGCGTGAGGATATTTCTGCTTCGCAGCATCGGCGGAAGCGTCCGAATGGACTGCGATCGCGACCAATTCCGCTTCGTTGTTTTGAGCGATCGACTGGGCATGCAATTGGCCCCAAGCCCCAAATCCGACGAGTCCAAATCGCACTGGCTTAACGGTCATACTGAAGAAATCTCTCTCGTTCTTACGGCGTTTTAGGTACGGCAAGCTGTGGTCAGCGGAGTGACAGGCTGATCTACAAGACGCTGCTGAACTTGATTGAGCCGGCATCGGTTGAGTCGCGGAAGGACATGCTCCGCGAACAACCGACACTCGTCCAGGTGCGGATAGCCACTGAGAATAAAAGCTCTCACTCCCATCTCAATATACCGGTTCAGCTTTGCCAAGACTTGGTCTGGATCGCCGACGATGGCGCTGGCGCAGCCGCTTCTTGCCAAACCGATCCCGGCCCAAAGATGGTCCTCGAGGTACAGGTTGCCACCGGCCTGTTCCCGCAAGGCATCTTGCCTCAAGACACCGGCGCTTTGGCTATCCAACGACCGGCGTTTGATTTCCAGACCCTTGTTGGGATCCAACCGCGAAATCAATCGCTCGGCGGCCTTACGGGCCTCCGCTTCCGTTTCACGCACGATCACATGCGTACGAAAACCGAAGTCGATTTTTCTTCCGTACCGCGCCGCTCGCTGCGACATGACGCGCATGGTTTCCATGATCGCAGCCTCCGGTTCAGGCCACATCAGGAATACATCGCAGTACTGAGCGCATAAGTCCTGGGCAGCGGGTGAAATCCCGCCAAAGTAAAGGAGTGGTCCGCCATTTTGCTGATAGGTCTGTGCGGGTAGGCTGCTTGGCAATCGAAACTTGTAGAACTCGCCATCCCAGTCAAACGGTCCTGACGTGGCCCAGAGGCCGCGCAGGATCTGAATGATTTCTCCGCTGCGACGGTATCGCACCTCGCTGCTTTCTTGAATGCCTGGCCAATCGCTGGAGATAATGTTCAGGCACAATCTGCCTTGTGCGATATGATCGACCGTCGCAATGGCACGCGCCAACATCGGCGGCCAGACCTCACCCATGCGAAGGGCGACCAACTGGTTGATGTTGGAAAGCTGCGGAGCCATCGCGGCTGCAAAGGCGAGTGAATCTTGTCCTGGGATCCAGCTGGATGGCAAGAGGATATTATCGTAACCCAGTTGATCCGCAGTCCGAGCGATCTCGCCACAGTGCTGATAACTGCTACGCAGTTTTCCGTCCGGCACACCCAGAAACTCGTAGTCGTCACCGCACAGAGCAGCAAACCATGCTACCTCGATCTCTCGAGCTTCGGTTCGTATCGCTGCGATTGTCATGAGATTCACCCGGGGTGCTTTTTAGTCAAAGAGCTCGAATCATCACCAAGGCGCTCGATAAGTGCCTGAGCGCAGCAATGCATCGGCTTGCTGGTCATCGATGATTGTTTGCTGGATTGGATCCCATCGAACTTTTCGACCCAACTCATGAGAGACATAGCCCAGGTGGCCGGGCGTGATGCTGCGATGGCCGGTCTCTGCTGGAGTGATCGGCCGAGCGCGTGACTTGACGCACTCGATGAAATTCGCCATGTGCGAGTTTGAAACCTCCAGCCGGATCGCTCCCGGCTCGAAATCGCGATCGGTCCACTCAGGCGTCGAGGCCTTCATCCGACCACGATCGACCCAGACCCAGCCGTCGGCACCGATGATCTTCAAACCCTCAGTGTGCTGACTGCTGATCGATGAAATGATGTCGCCTGGATACTGACAGCGAATCGTGTATTGGCTTGGCGTATTGTAAAGATCGGTTGCAGGAAACTGCCAGTCCACGGCCTCGACACTGATGGGGCCGGACTGGTCCATGTCCAGAGCCCAATGCGCGATATCGTTGTGATGGCCAATCCAATCCATCAGCACGCCGCCTCCGAACGCGCGATGTCCGCGCCACCAGCGATGGTGACGGGCTCGTGTGTAGGGGAGCATCGGCGCGGGGCCGCACCAGAGATCATAATTCAGGTCCGGCGGAGGGTCGGTGATCGTAGAATCCGACTGCGGCTGCGGATACCCCGGCGGCAGACCAATCTCTACCCGCTCGATCTTGCCCAAGCGTCCATTGCGAGCCAACTCCGCAGCCCGCCGAAACCGCCAATCGCTGCGCTGCTGGGATCCAACTTGAAAGACAGTGGAACGTTCTTCCACGGCTCGGCAGATCCCCAAACCTTCGGAGAACCAATGAGTGATCGGCTTCTCGCAGTAAACATCTTTGCTGGCTTGAATCGCGCTCAGGCAGCATAGCGCATGCCAATGATCGGGGGTCGCAATGACCACCGCATCCAGATCCGACCGCTCGCAAACCTCTCGAAAGTCGGCGGTCAGATCAATGCCATCGGAATTCGATTTGCCTTGACGCTTCCGATGGTCCAGGATGGTTTGCCTAGCCGTCTCGCGACCATAGGCTCGCCCCTCACCGGGCAACAACTCGCGGTGATGAACCTCTTGAAGGTCACATAGGACGCGGATTTCGACATCCGACATGCGAAGCAGGTCATCCAGTAAGTTAAAACCGCGAGCCCCCAATCCGACGATCCCCACGTTGATTCGATCATTGGCGGCGACCCTTTTTGCGCGAGCTTCCTCGGCATAGATTGGGGAAGCACTCATCCTATTCGCCCCGAGCCAAGCCAGCATCGCACCGCCGGCTGCTCTCAAACCAGCAAGGCCAAACTGCCGACGATTCTTGGAAGGCGTTCGCATGTTATTGTTCCAGCTACAGTTATCCAATTGCCTTGAAGTCTGGAAGGGCTAGTCGATCGGCGATTGCCCCTAATGTCAGACCGTTGCTCGGATTGTACACTGCGCCACGGCAGGCAGGGACAAGGAAACGAGGGCAATGGAGCAGCCAAGGCTCTCGCAGAGACGCGGAGACGCCGAGGCCACCACGCGGCTCGTACGCGTGGTCCCTTCATCGAATAAAGGGTGGCACGCTCGGAGGCTTTGCGATGGGCATGGGATTCGATTCGGGAACGCTACCATCTGATCATCATCCGACGGGGAACTGTGTCGAATTGACCCTGGCTTCATTGATATTGAGAGGCGAGTCCTTTCACCTCTTGTATCATTCCCCGTCTATAACCTCGGATCTGGAACGAAAGAACTCCCAAATCGCATCGGTCGCGTTGAGTTTGTTCGTGTTGCGTCCAACCAGAATATTTGGTGCCTGGCTTTCACCGCCCGCCCAATGATGACCAAGGCCCTCGACCGTGATGCAAACAACTTGCGACGGGTCGCTTGGATCGCCATGTACTTGTTTCCGGACACCCTTGCTGCTTTCGTCAATATTCGGTGACTCCGGGCATTGCAGGGCTCGGACCCATTGGGCAATGAAGGTTTGCACTGCAGGCTTCGCCTTCCCACCTTGCTCCTTGCCCCCCAAAGCAAGCTTCGGATAACCTCCATTGAGGGGATTGAGTGAGTCCGCCGTTCCGGTGATATAACAGACCGAAAGAGGCTGAACGGGTTGGATTTTCTCAAGCCAGCACGTACCCGAGACCGGCGCGATCGCCGCGACCCGGTGGGAAAGCTCTGCACCGATCCGAAACGTCATCGACGCTCCATTCGAAAACCCCGTGACAAAGATACGCTTTGAGTCGACGCGATATCTTTGCGCAATCTCACCGATGAGCGCATCGATGTAGGCGACATCATCGATGTTCTTTTCTCCCGCATGAAAGCGGCCGGAGCCATCGTTCCAACCCTGCGGATTTTTGCGGAAATTCGCGGGGCTATACCGGTCGGGACGACTCCCCTCGGGATAGGCGATGATAAATTTCTCTTGATCTGATTTAGCAGACCAACCCGTTTCATCCGCTGCGTTCAATGCCGTTCCGCCGAACCCGTGAAGCATGATGACGAGCGGTGATGGCTTGGACAAATCAGAGCCTTGGGGCGCATGGATGACACATTCGCGGTCCCCATGGGACGTTTGGATTACCAATCGCGAGTGCTGTGGAGGTAGGACCTCCGAGGCGTCGCCGATCGATCTCAACCAAAGAGAGGTGCAGACCAATAGCAAAGCAATGGTTCCGAACATTAGTATTCGCGATTTTTTCACACTTGATCCCTAGCTGATGCCCGCTCGCGCCGCAACCCTTCCGCAACCCAATGATAAATCGCCGATCGAGGACCTGTATACAGTCCTGCTGAGGCAAGTAGAGTTTGTATCGTAGCATATGCGTCCTTCCCGGGTGTTGTCCATTCCGCAATACTACATTCCATCTCTTCCCGACAAACCTGAAAGACACCTTCTCATTATGCCGATCGAAGTTAGTTGCCAAAGCTGCCAAAAAACGTTTCGAGTCAAGGACGAATATTCCGGAAAGAAAATACGCTGCCCGTCATGCAAAGGCATTGTGGATGTCCCATTTTTGGTGGCGGAAATGGAATCAATCGACGTCGAAGAAACTTCCGTGGCTACAAGGCAGATACGCTTACCTACAAATCAAGCCCCCGCGCCCCCAAGTGGCAGAGTTCCCGGCAGAAAGCAAAGAGACTACATCCATCTTCGGTGTGGTGCTTCCACGACGATTGATGGTCCGGAATTTCGGGCGATGGCGGACCCGCTCGCAGGAATGGTCGCTACCTATTGTGCCCAGTGTGGCGACGCATTTTCGATCGATCAATTCGTCTGGAGCGATACCCGGGAAGCGATCTCCGACTACTATTTGCGTTACCAAAGCATGGGCTCTCCCTTCCAAAATTTCCTCGTCTCGCGCACAGGAATGTACGTGCTCGCTGCGATCCCCTTCGCAATCGCGATGATCGGATTTCTCATCTGGAGAAACAACTGGTTCATCTTCACGGGATTGCTCCTGGCGATCATCACCATCGCTCTGCATACCGTGTTTCTGGGACCTGCCATACTCAAGCAAATCCTAGGAACCGGCGACGCGAGGGAACTCAGGTAGCCACGCAACGAAAAGCTGGGCGTTGCGAAAAGGTGTCAAGTACACCTGACACGCGTCAGGTACTTTTTTACCATCTTGAGCTAGGGAAGCGTGCAATCCCAACGCTAACTGGGGAAACTTTGCCCCCGGTTGCACACGGCAACCGGGGGGCGTTATTTGTGCCAGTCGCTTGCTAGCGATGAAGCTTGGTTTCCAGTGGCACAAAGCCACTGGGGAGCCTATCGAATCCCACGCCCTTCGCAAAGGCTCAGGGCGCGCCACCCAGTATTCGATCAGTCTCCACGCGCTCGACACGCGTGGTGACTCATGGTGTTTAGGTGCATCTCATTGTTCAGATTCATCTTTCGATCGGTCTTCCGTCGGCGATTTTTAGAACACCCGAATGCTTTCGCAGCTTGGCTAACATTCATAGGGGATGACAGTTGATGCGTTCAACCAGAGTTAGAACGCGAGAGTTGACCTGCTAGTTCTTACGATAATCCGACCAGCGGATGCCGAGCTTACGCATCTTTGCTCGAAGGGTATGAGGATTGATCCGGAGCGTGTCAGCGGCGCCGCGTTTACCCTCAATCTGTCCGTTGCATGCGAGCAACGCCCGCTCGATATGCCGCTTCATCGACTCGTTCAGGGATTCGATGCGAGCGTCGTTGCCTGTGCCAACAGGTGGCGATGCAGTAGGCGTTGCGACGACCGAACCCATGGGTGGACCCGATTCCGGTATTACTTCATAAAAGGTCGGCTCATTGTTGTCGGGTGCAGGCGTGTACCGCGGCTGCTGCCCTAGACCGAGCGACGTCGCGATCTCCAATCGTACCCCCCGTCCCAGAATCACCGCGCGATCGATCACCGCTTGCAATTCGCGAATGTTACCTGGCCAGTGGTATTCGATCAGTTGGTCGATGTCGCTATAAGTTGGTTCCACATAAGTAATACCGAAGCTCGTCGACGCCTTGCGAGCAAAATGGCGAGCCAATTCCGGAATATCCTCCCGTCGCTCGGACAGTCTCGGCAACAGGATCGGAAAAACATTGATCCGATACCATAGATCCTCCCGGAACGTTCGCTGATGAACCATCGAGGCAAGGTCGCGGTGCGTGGCAGTCACAATGCGGACGTCGACATGAATCGTCTCCTGGCCACCCACTCGCTCGATCGTTTTCTCTTGAAGCACTCGCAACAATCGTACTTGCGCGGCCAACGGCAGTTCGCCAATCTCATCCAGAAACAACGTGCCACCCTCGGCCCGCTCGAACCAACCTTTGCGTTGATCCGAAGCTCCCGTGAAACTTCCTCGCTCATGCCCGAACAGTTGCGAGTCGATCAACTCCGGAGGGATCGCACCGCAGTTCACTCGCAAGAATGGTCCCGTCGATCGAGCCGAACGCGTGTGAATGGCGCGAGCTACCACTTCCTTGCCGGTTCCCGTATCTCCTAAAATCAAAACCGGCATATCCGAGCCCGCAACCAGTTGCACCCGCTCCATCACTGCCCGAAGTCCTGCGTCCGCTCCGACGACAATGTCTCGCAGTGCTTTGCGATCCGGGCGGTCAACGCTATCCTGCGAGGATAAATCGCGAGAAGACTCCCGTTTGCTGCGAATTCGATTCGTTAGCGCTAGCCCAATCGGACCCGACCAGGATTGAAGTACTGGGT
>CAYXFO010000199.1:0-8056 GCA_964464255.1 uncultured Pirellula sp. | reverse complement strand
GAGGGAAGCAACACACGTCGAATGTCTTCGAAGCTAACGTTGTAACGTCCGTCGAGCAGAGCTCGCACCTTGGATGCCAGTGCGATTGTCTGGGCGCCGCGCGGGCTTGCCCCCCAACGGATGTATTGGTTGGTAACAGGTGGGGCCAGCGGGCCATCAGGATGGGTTGCCAAGATCAATCGCGCGATGTAGTCCTGCACGTGCTTGGCCAACACCACTTGGCGGACCAGTTGCTGCCAATGCAAAATCTCTTGGCCATCCATCACTTTATCGGGCACGACCGTCACGCCGCGGGTGGTCCGATCGATGATGGTGTTGAGCTCTTCGCGACCGGAGTAACCCACTACGAGTTTGAATAAGAAACGGTCTAATTGAGCTTCGGGAAGAGGATAGGTGCCTTCCTGTTCAATCGGGTTTTGAGTTGCCAGCACGAAGAAAGGTTTCTTCAGTTCATATCGGATCCCCGCTACCGTGACGGTTCCTTCCTGCATCGTTTCGAGGAGTGCAGATTGTGTTTTCGGTGTGGCGCGGTTGATTTCGTCCGCCAAACAGATCTGGGTAAAGATCGGTCCCTTTTGGAACTGGAACTCGCGCCGCCCTTCGTTCTCCACGATCATGTTCGTGCCGAGGATGTCAGAGGGCATCAAATCGGGAGTGAACTGAATGCGATTGAAGTCGAGCGATAGAGTTTCCGAGAGGGTGCGAATCAACATGGTCTTGCCAAGGCCTGGCACACCCTCTAGCAAACAGTGCCCACCGACAAACATCGCTGTCAACACGCCATGGACAATCTCATCGTGTCCAACGATGACTCGACCGATTTGTTCACGCACGGCAGCGTACCGTTCACGGAAACGCAACGCCTCCTGCTGCATGGACTCGACAACATCGCTCATCTGTTGGTACTCTCTCGATCAGGGGAAAAGTGGACTCAGTAGAAGAAGTATCGTATCAGTTTTGTTTTTTCTTGGCTTGCCGTTTTGCTTCCAACAATCGCGAGGTGTAACTCTTTTCGTCTTCCCCGGGAGACATCCCCGATGCCTGCGGGGATGGTTTGGCAGGTTCTCGAGGGGCGGAATCCTGTTTTCCGAATGCATCCGCTGCGCTTGGGGCCGTCGCCAAGGGTTCGGCTTCGGAAGGAGTAGGAATTTCGAGAGAAACGTTAGCTCGTTGACGGTCCAAATCGTCGGAAACATTCGACTTGCGGGATCGCAATCGATCGAGGCTTTGTTGACGCTTGATATCGGAATCGGTTGCGGGTCTGCGGCGCAGACGTTGCGTGAGCCAGCGTAGGGGAACGCCCAAATCCAAAGCTACCCTTCTTACAAAGACATCCGCAAAGAAAAGAAAGGCACCCAAAAGTACGGCGTAGGGCCAAATATCTTGGAGCGACTTGGCTGGCGGCACGCCGCTTCGATAGGTGTCGATTTCCAAAACTTTATCGAGCGCGTCCATATCCAGGGTTGGAAACACTCTGCCTGATTCGCCCCCTTGCGGAGTTTGCGTTGCGATTTGCTCGAGCAAGCGAAAGTTGGCTTGGCGGACTCGATACTCATCGGAAAACGGGACCGTCACACCGGTGGTGATCGTCGGTTTACCCGCCCCTGGATTGACGCTGACCATGAAGCTGCCCGATTGCTCCGGCGTGAACTCACCGATGTACCTGCCCGGAGCTTGCTGACGAAGAGGCACAGTGATCGGTTTCAGGTCCGGTCCAATGGCTGTTGCATTCATGTCGAGAAAGTTGAGGAATTGGTCGTTGGCATCCATAGCGTTGACCACGATCTGCACTCGCCCCTCTTTAGCACTGGTGGCGATGTTGAATTTCCCCTCATCTCCCGACGGCCGCATGGTCCAACGAACCATTTGCGAGAAGAACTGATCGTAATAGGGAGACCCCACCCAATCGGTCGCCCATCGTTTGCCCGCGTCCGTGGTGAATACGGCCGTGCGACCGAGTCCGTAGGTCCATGTCGCGAGAAGCGATGCTGTCTCGGGTTCGGTAGGTTTCGGAGACAACAGGGGAACTTCTACAAGGGGGCTATCTTTGCGTTCGGTCAGCACGAAACCGCGGATGCGAGGTAGTTGACCGTTTAATCCTGACATTACCTCGTGGCCGGGCAATTGGTTGATCGGCATCACGCCACCTTCGGGTTCGTAAACCAGCGGACGGGATACACGCTGTGCCTCGCGCATAAAGATCTTCGGCAACGTTCCTGCGTTGGTCACCTCGTAGTAATTGCCTCCGGTCCGGTTGGCGATGCGTTTCAATTCCGCAGTCCCGACCACCCCGTGGGCGCCGACGGCGACAGTCGAGATCTTGATTTTGTTGTTGCTGAAATCGTTCAACACTCCGTTGGAAGCGGGAGTCGGGTCACCATCGCTGATAATGATCATGTGCTTGACCGAAGCATTCACTTTTTTGAGTGAACTGATGGCTAACTTCAAGCTGGAGTCGAAGTCGGGCATATCGCCGGGCACCATTCGGGACATACGGGATTTCATCATCGCGCGATTTTCGCCGACCTTGATGAGGCCTTGGGATTGAGTTCCCCATAGCCACTTGTCGTTTTGCATGTCGTATTGAACCACTCCGCAGTAGTCTTGAGGGCCCAGAGCATTGAGGGCCGCCTTGCCGACCATTTTCTGCCAGTAATTCCCCTCAGACATTTCGGATGCATGCATGACCATCGCCAACGCGCCGACCGCTTCGACCTTGGTATTCTTGATCGCGAAATCCACCGGCATGGCGGATTCAAGTTTGGTGTTGGTCCAGCCGCCAGCGCCAAACGCTTCGGGACCGCCGAGCATGAGCAGACCCATGCCAAACTGCTGAACGCTCTGCACAAGCATTTCGATTTGATCGTCGGTGATGGAGATGATTTGGGAAGCGTTCTCACCGCTGGCCCGTGGAACGCCAGCCAATACCACGGAATCGTAAGTCTGCAGTTCGACCAGACTGGAGAACAGATTCGCGGTGTTGCGAACATCGACATCGATGTCGTTGCGACGCAAGGCTTCCACCATCGAGTCGTAATTTCCAGGATTATTCGCATCCTCGATCAACATGACGCGCCCGCGACCGCGAGCATACGTGAAAGCAGTCGCGCGGTTGTTCTGTGCGATCGTATCCGCTTCACGTTCCTTCGTAATGAACTCTGCTTCATACGTGTAGCCAGCCGTCTCATCGATCCGGTGAGGGATAGGAACCACGTTGATATCGCGATCGAGGGTGTAAGGCGCATCGACCAACGTTTCGATTTGATTGCCGATTCGGCGCAGGACCCTCAATCGCCCCTCGATCTCCTTGGCCTCGGTGCCCGCTTCTTGATAGCGGTTGATCACGACCCGAGCTTCCACCGTTTGACCTTGTCGCACATAGCCCGGCACATCGATCTTCTCGACCAAGACTTCGGTCGAGGAATCGAGCCGAACAGGGATGACATCGATACCGATTCCGGTTTCTGCCAAACGCTTGGCGGTCGTCTCCGCAGAACCGAGGGTCTGGTTGCCATCGGTAAGAATCACGATTCGTTTCGCGGAATCCTCGAGAAAGCTGGCCGCCGCCAACTTGAGTGCACCCTCGATGTTGGTGGCATCCGTTTTGCCGAGGTAGCTTTCCGGCTGGTTCAGTGGCGGCAGATTCTCGTCCAGTGGCGGAATCTCGATCGAGGCCTCGCGACCAAAGATAATCAGTCCCGCGCGATCGTTTCGATTGTTGCTCGTTCTTCGAAATTTTTTGACGCTCTCGACAGCGTATCGAAGCATCAACTGCCGTTTGGCAAGCGGGATCGAGTCGCTTTGATCCAGCAAGTAAATAACAGTCTGACGGTCACTGGTCCAAATCCACTGAATCCCGGCAAGGGCAGCGATGACCAACAACAGAACGAGCGAACGAAGAACAAGTGCCAGCCCTCTGCGAACTGGCCCCAAGCCAGCCAGCGAGCGAACACCGATCCACCATGCGATTGGAATCAAGATCAGCAGCACCAACATCCATGGGTACTGGAAGTCGATTTGAAAATTGCCCATACGGCCCCGTTTCTTTCCTTGGAACTCGGATAACATTATGGGCTAATGGTGGCATCGTCTGCCAGATGGGAAGCTCGTATTTTCCGGTTCCTCCTACCCTGTATTCGTCATGGAAATCAACGGAATCGAAATCGAGGGTACATTCGCGGAAGCTTTTGATATGACCGCGACGCGTGTCATCATCACCGCAGCGGAACCGACCTGGGCCCGAAGAGCAGCCGAAGCGATGACCGGATTTGCTACCAGCGTGATCGATTGCGGGGTCGAAGCAGGCATCGAGCAATTTCTCGACGGGGAGAAAACCCCAGACGGACGCCCCGGTGTGGCGGTTCTGCTATTCAGCGTCAGCGGAGCGGAACTGGAAAAGCAATTGGTGCGACGTGTCGGTCAATGCGTCTTGACCTGTCCGAGTACCTCCATTTTTGCAGGGATAGAACAGGGAAAAAAGATTGCCATGGGCTCCAAGCTCCGATATTTCGGGGACGGACATCAGATCTCGAAGCAGATAGGAAGCAACCGATATTGGCGTATCCCTGTCATGGATGGAGAGTTTGTATGCCAAGACTTCATTCCGCGTTGCAGTGCCGTAGGCGGGGGGAACTTTCTCGTATTGGCCGATACGATTCATGGAGCCTTGCATGCCAGCGATGCCGCAGTGCGAGCGATTAAGAAAGTCCGCGGCTGTATCACACCGTTTCCAGGCGGTGTAGCCAGAAGCGGCTCCAAAGTCGGATCCAAATACAAGACGCTCAAGGCATCTACCAACGATGCGTTCTGTCCCACTCTTCGCGATCAAGTCACGTCGCAGATTGTCGATCAGGCAACGGCTGCTCTCGAGTTAGTCATCGACGGCTTGACCCCCGAGATCGTTCGCGAAGCCATGCGAGTAGGAATTCGGGCCGCCTGCGAGGTAGGCCCATCCTGCGGAGTGCGTCGTATCACAGGAGGCAACTACGGAGGCAAGCTCGGCAAACATCATTTCTATTTGCACGATTTGCTCGCGTAATCCGCATCGTCCCTCGCTCACGCTCTCACGCTTCGGATGGTAAAGATCCAAGGCGAAATCTGCTTTCCGAGGAAACACGGATTCAAGGGATGGATCTCAAGCGGACGGTTGAGAGGGAGCTTCCAAATCTTGAGGCATGATCTGTGTGAGCAGTTCATGAGTTAAGGGGGCGATCGGTGCGATGCGACTGGCCATCCTGCGAATCGATTTTTCAAAGATGTTGCGAACGACCCGTCCATTTCCGAAATGCTCGTTGCGTTCCTCATGAAGTTTCGTGAGCATCTTGTGCACGGCATCGCGTGTTGGACGCAAGCACTGGTATTGATGCTCTTTGCACAGGAGCTGAAAGATACTGAGCAACTGATTGGGCGAGTAATCGTCGAATGTGAAGTGCAATCCGACTCTGGACGTGAGACCGGGGTTGCTCTGGAGCAACTCGTCGATGGAATTGGGATAGCCAGCGAAAATGACAACCAGTCGTTCGCGATCATCCTCCATCCGTTTGAGCAATGTTTGGAGCGCCTCGCGACCGAACGCGTCATCACCCCCTGAGTCGACTAAGCTGTACGCCTCATCGATAAAGAGGATTCCATCTTTGGCTTCATCGATACGTTTGCCGGTTTTCACGGCGGTTTGACCTGCATACTCGGCGACCAGACCGCCGCGATCGGTCTCAATCAACTGCCCCTTCTGAAGAATGCCCAACCCTCGCAGAATGTCCGCGATGATTCGGGCGACGGTGGTCTTGCCGGTCCCTGGGTTTCCCTTGAACACCATATGCAGATTGTGTTGACCGATCGACAAGCCCGCTTTGCGCCGTTGCTGCTGCATCCGAAGGAAATGAGTCAGTTCCTCGACTTGCTTCTTGACGGCATCAAGCCCGATCAGCGATTCAAGCTTCTTCAACGAGTCCTCAAGTGACGGTTGCTGCGATTGAGTACCGCTTCCGCTTTTTGCCTTGGCTTTGATTCCTTGGGGCGACTCGTTGACCAAGACGAAATCATCCGCATTGGCGGCCTGCTGGTGTTTCCCGGTTGTACCTAAATGGAGTGCCGCATGGAGTTCCTGCTCCAGCCCTCGCAGTCTAGCAGCCTCTGGATCGTGCAGCGTACCGTCCGCTTTGGCGATGATGTTGGCGAGCCGTATTCCGGTTGCATAGACTTCGGCTCGAAGAGTTGCCAAGTCCAAGCTCCGGGCAAAAGGGGCCAGCAATTGTGACCACGCGAGTTTCTTCGACTCGTACATCATCCCTTGCCACGCGGTCTTTAGTTCCGCACCGTCGAGTTGCTGCCCCCAAAAATGCTCGATGATCAAGCCGCCGATCTCCTTTTCGATCGGGCTCCATTTTCCATCCGAACTAACGATGTCCGTATAGATCTTTAGGACGAACCCCCGGTACAGTTCAGTCATCCGAATGGACATCTGAGTGAGATCGAGCCCGCATTGCGAAGCGGCCTGCTCGAGGAGTCTTCGATCCTTGGGAACAAAAGCCAACCGGCAGTCTCGCAAGACTTCGTTCAGTTCCGAAGGCCATGTTTTCATCGAGTTTTTCCTCGGATCAGCAGTACTTGCTTGATGATCCTGACTGAGAGATCTTGAGGGAGAGATCTTGAGGGAGAGATCTTGACCGTCGGGACTCAGGATACAAGGCTGATTGCGGCCCGTCAACTTAGCGGCCGATCGGTGGAGCGATGATACGAAGCCCGAAAAAATTTGCTACTTCCAGGCGCCCTGTTTCAAGTTGGTTTGTAGCCCAATTAGGAAACCAAGTAGGAAACGGTGCCGAGACTCAGGCGATTCGCCGGTCCCTCCGTTTAAGCGCACGAAAGGAATCGGTACAATAGTCGGACAGTGAAACCGGCGGGAGTCCCTGCAGATTGATTATCCGCAGCGTGATCATCCGCAGCTTGACTCCCCGCCAAGCAGATGATGATGTCGGTGCCTCGGCAACCGGCCGGCGAGCATTTCTCGAAAAGTGAAGCAGAGATCGTAAGTCCTAGCGTGATCGCATGAAGCCAGACAAGAAAACGTTGTTGCTCCCGATTCTGCTGATCGCCATCGGCATCGGTTGGTTGCTCAGTACCCTGGGCATCGCTCCCAAGATCGACTGGATTTGGACTCTGGGGCTTGCGGCAACCGGAGTCTTGGCATTCGCGATCGGGGGATTCGATAAGGCGACCATTGTTATTGGACCCTTTTTTCTCGCTGCCAGCCTCTTGTCTGTCCTGCGCCAGACCGAGCGTATCACCCTCGAATTAGAGGTTCCAATTCTGATCATCTTGGTCGGAGTTCTACTCTTAGTCGCTCGCATGCGTATCATTCCCAGCCCGCAATGGATGCTTGACGAGAACGACAAGGACACCGATCCTCGATGATCGATGTTGGCTCCTCCGAATCGAGGATCTCCCGTAGCCTTCAGAGATCGGCGCGAAAGTCTCGTCCTTCCTGCTATCTGGCGAGTTCAGTCAACGCGATTGGAATTCACCGTAAAGAAAGATTTGGCCTAGGCATCTTCAAGCGTTGATTACCGGTCGAAACCGGTGGCTCCTTCATCGGGTTCATCGGTGCCCAGCTATGGATTTGCCTGACTGAATTTGACTCTGTCGGATTTCGACCTAGGCTTCCCATTGGGTACTGCCTGTTGGCAGTGCTTCTTTCCGCTAACTCCTTTTCGTAGATTTTCGGAACCTAGAACGCCTCGGAATGAGAGACATCGTCCGTTACGAACGTTGAGGAATCTGCGATGAGGCACTTCCGGGTATTGATTCTAGGTGAGCACTACAAAATCGACTGGCTAGGGCGGCCGCGTTACATGGGTTTTTATGTGACGCGATTCGTGCATTGTGATTCCGTGGAAGAGGGAGGTTCCATGCCCCTCGGCATCTTTGCAGAGGTGGCAGGCCGGAAGATGCAGGAAGATTTCGAGCCGATTTTGGAACGGCAAGTGCATGAGATAATCAACCACGCCATGGGCGTGTTCCACATGGGCCAGCGGAGCCTGGCCTGGGTGCGCATCTC
>CAYXFO010000198.1:0-8074 GCA_964464255.1 uncultured Pirellula sp. | reverse complement strand
TCGCGAATTTTTAGTACAATTGTCGTAAAGTGCTTTCCCTCTCATTCCTCAAGGATCACGTGCGAATATGCAAATCTCGGCTCGTCTTTGGTTGGTCACCGGTCTGCTTGTCATGTTGGTTGGATGTGGTTCTGGAGCAAGTCTCAACGACATACCTGGTTCGGTCAGTGTGGACGGAAAAGCACCTGAGGGGGCGGTGGTGATGTTTCATCCGATGGACAGTTCGATAACAAACGTGGCAACAGGACAAACAGGTGCGGACGGTACGTTCCATGTAACTTACGACAAAAAGGTGGGAATTCCCGTCGGCAAATATAAAGTAACCGTGGTTTGGCCCGATCCTACGAAGAAGCCTACTGAGTCCCAAAAGATGATGGGGCTTGCTCCAGACGCTCCCGATCTATTGGGTGGTAAATATGCATCCAAAGCCTCTACTCCCCTTGAAATGGAAGTGACCAGTGGCATGAAGGAGTTGCCACCTATCGAAGTCAAGGGCAAGTAGTCTCACCGCCTACGCTCACTCGGTAAATTCAAAGCAATGGACATACGTCCTGGCAGACATTTGCTCAGACGAGTTCTTCTTATTTCTACTGTACATCCTCTATTGAATCATCCGCAAGGTTCCTGATCGTGATTAAACAGTTCCGACTTTCTTTCTTCTTTGGCGTTTGCTTTTTTGCTTCTGCTTGTGCATCCACTTCCTACGCGGAGCCACCTGCGGGCACGAAGAAGCGCACACCGCTCGATGAGTATGTCGCGGCTCCCGATGCCGCTTATGAATGGAAAGTTGTGGATACCATCGCAGCGGGCGGAGCCAAAACAGCAGTCATTCGCCTCCACTCGCAGAGATGGCGAACGGAAAAAGATGTGGACCGACCTCTTTGGGAACACTGGCTAGTCCTCACGATACCAGAGAAACTTACCACCGACCGCTGTTTCATCATGGTAGGTGGGGGTAGCCATACCAGCGGCCAGCCCAAGGGCCCGGACGGAATTGTGGCGGCGATTGCAGCGGCGACCGGAAGCATGGTCGCTGAACTCAAGAACATACCCAATCAGCCCCTTGTGTTTCACAACGACGGAGAACCACGATCCGAAGATGATTTGATTGGATACTGTTGGTCTCAGTTCCTAGAGACAGGCGATCCAACTTGGCTACCTCGATTGCCGATGGTTAAGAGTGTTGTTCGGGCCATGGATTGCATCACCGAATTCTCGGCTTCCGAGGCTGGAGGAAGTCGCAAGGTCAACAAGTTCGTCGTTGCCGGCGGCTCAAAGCGGGGATGGACCACTTGGATGACCGGAGCCGCTGACCACCGTGTCGAAGCAATCGTTCCAATCGTGATCGACGTGGCTAACGCCGGCCCATCGTTGATCAATCATGCCAAGACGTACGGTTTTTGGGCAGAGGCCATCGGCAACTACTATCAGCACAAGATCCTGCAACGCTTCGACCATCCGCGCCTGCAACAACTCTACGAAATCGTCGATCCTTACTACTACCGCGATCGACTGACTATGCCCAAATACATTGTCAATGCGAGCGGTGACCAGTTCTTCGTTCCGAATTCTTCAAAGTTCTACTACGGCGAACTGCAGGGTGAGAAGCTCCTTCGATATATACCCAACGCCGACCATGGCTTGAAGAATACCGACGCCGTTCAGAGCATCGCCGCCTTCTACCATATGATCAACACTGGAAAATCAGTTCCTGTATACGATTGGAAGTTCGAAGACGATGGATCCATTCGCGTCTCTGCGAAAACGAGACCAACCAAGGTTGTTGTGTGGCGCGCTAATAACCCGACGGCCCGAGATTTCCGTCTGCAAACGATTGGTCCGGCATTCGAAAGCACGGAACTGAATCCGACCGCAAGCGGCGAATACATCGCGCCCGCTGCTCCCAAACAACCGGGATGGACCGCGAGCTTCGTCGAATTGACCTACGATGTTGGAGGTCCGTTTCCCCTGAAGGTAACCACCGGCGTGCAAATAACGCCGGATACTTATCCCTACGAGGATATCGAACTGACCAGCGTACTCTATGAACCCGAAGCAGCCGCTGCTAAAGCTCAAACAGGGAAGTAATCATCAGAGTTGCCCAAGGATGCATTCGCCAGCCAACTCGCTCGCGATGCTGGCATGACCGTAATAGACGATGGCAGTTGCGTACTCGTCGCTCTCGCTCGCGAAAAGCATCGCTCAGACAAAGATAACCTATGAAGTCGTTGCCCGATTTTTGGTTCGAACCCCATCTCTGGGTCGATGGCGAATGGGTTCGCGCTGCCGAATCGCTAGACGTACGAAACCCAGCCAATGGTAATGTCATCGCTCGTGTATCGATGGCGGATCCGATACTGCTCGACCGCGCGGTGCATGGGGCGGCGCGAGCACAAAAGGAATGGGGTGAAAGCTCTCCCTTCGAACGAGGTGAGATCCTTAAGCGGGTGGCCAATCTCCTATTGGCTCGCAAAGATCCATTCGCAAGATTGTTGACATCGGAACAAGGAAAACCCTATCCTCAGTCTGTTGCGGAGGTCGAGTACGCAGCAAGTTTCTTCCAATGGTTCGGCGAGGAAGCAAGACGCGTTCACGGTCGTATCGCTCCACATCCAGACCGCAGTCGTGAATACCTGATAGAACAACGCCCAATCGGAGTTGCCGGACTGATCACTCCCTGGAATTTCCCGCTGGCTCAAGGAGCAAAAAAGATTGCTGCATGTTTGGCGGCAGGTTGTGCCGCAGTATGGAAGCCTGCTGAGCTTACGCCCCTGATCGCCTTAGCATTGGCACCCTTGCTGCAAGAGGCTGGCTTGCCACGCGGAGTACTCCAAATCATTCCAGGTATTGGTAGCCAACTCGGTAAACCCTTGGCTGAACATCCCGACATCCGGATCCTTAGCCTGACGGGTTCCACGCGAACCGGTGCGACCCTATTGTCATACGCCGCGACAGGAATCAAACGCGTAACCCTGGAACTGGGCGGCAACGCACCCTTTATTGTTTTGCCAGATGCGGACCTGGATCTGACATCCGAACAGTTAATCAAACTCAAGCTGTTCGTATCGGGACAAGTATGCGTCACCGCAAACCGTATATTCGTGCATCGAGATCAAGAAAAAGAATTGCTGGACCGACTCGCTTCTCGTCTGGCGAGTGCACGCGCTGGAGATGGACTCGAGGATGGTATCGACGCTGGCCCATTGATACACCACAAGGCGTGTCAGGGTGTCGGGGAATTGGTTGCCGATGCATTAGCGCAGGGAGCTAAGCTGTCGGTCGAGAATCGTTCGTTTGAAGCTCGGAGCGAATGGACTCGCGGTTCTTTTTTCCCCCCTACGGTTCTCTCCGGAGTCTCGGATTCCATGCGGATCGCTAGAGAGGAAATTTTTGGACCAGTCATTCCGGTATTGACCTACGCCGATCCACAAGAAGCGATTCTGCGAGCCAACGCTACACCCTATGGTTTAGCCGCTTATGTATATGGATCTAACATTTCGATGTGCCGAGAAGTTGCTCGCCAGTTAGAAGTTGGAATCGTTGGAGTGAACGAATGGCGACCACTTCGGGCGGAAATACCATTCGGAGGTGTGAAGCAAAGTGGCTTTGGCGCGGAGGGTGGACTAGAGGGGATTCAGGAATTCCTCAATCCCCAAGTCATCTCCATACCGAGATTCGAACTTTAGCCCTCCTCGACTTGCTCGCGGATCGCGCGAACGATCCCTTCTCGACTGAGGTGATGACTAGCGATCCGCGTCACATCCACACCGAGAATCGCCGCGACGCGAACGGCGATATCGACGGCCAAGACCCCCTCGAATTGATTCACGACCCGGCCGTCGTAATAGATCGTTTGGGTAGGATCGGCAAAGCCGCTCTCGTACGCATTGCGGAGTTCGCGAACCCAACGTTCCGGCACACTCTGACGCCGACAATATTCGATCGACCAGATTTCCTCACCATCGCACAGGGAGAGCAACTGTAGCGCATGGGCACGCGAAATCATCATCGACAACCTCCGTTTCTTCATCGAAGCCAATCAGACATCGGTTATGATACCAGTCAATCGGTTTTCTCACTCACCCTATCAGGTCGCGAAACATGTTCGGATTGGATTTCGGACTCAGTCTTCTCCTTTTGTTCTGTATCGCCTTCGTTTGCGTCTTTGAATTCATCAACGGATTCCATGACACCGCCAACGCGGTTGCGACCGTGATCTACACCAATACCCTCAAGCCCCAAGTCGCCGTGGTCTATTCGGCGATTCTCAATGCCATCGGTGTCTTCCTCGGAGGGATCGCCGTTGCGGTCGGCATCATCAATATGCTTCCTGTGGAAACATTGATCAGCCAAAATACGCTGCAGAGCTTGGGGATGGTCGGTGCGATTCTGATCACCGCTATCTTCTGGAATTTCGGAACGTGGTACTTGGGAATCCCTGCTTCTAGCACTCATACCCTCGTCGGCTCGATCCTCGGTTGCGGTATCGCCTACAGTTTGCTGCCCGGAACCGGCGAAGCGGCGGTGAATTGGAAGAAAGCAGGAGAAGTGGGACTATCCCTGCTGATTTCCCCCTTGATCGGTTTTCTTTTGGCGGTGACGGTGATGGGAGTACTACGCTGGACCGTTTCCAATCGGAGAGCTATTTTCCAAGCCCCCGAGAAAGATGCATCGCCACCATTCTGGATTCGAGCGATCTTGATCGCGACGTGCGGGATGGTTTCCTACTCTCATGGCTCCAACGACGGACAAAAGGGAATCGGCTTGATGATGTTGGTCTTGATCGGGATCATCCCAGCCCAATTCGCACTCTCGGATCGATTTACCGATACCGATATCCGCAATCGAATTGAAAACGCGGTGGCAGTGTACGATGAGATGGAACAGAAACAAGCATCGATTGACTCGCCTGCGATGGCGATTGTCATGCAGAAACTCAAGCCGGAATTTGATCGATTGAAGGAAATCGCAGCCGAACATGCGGCAGGCAATGCATCCTTGGATCGATTCGCTGTTCGCCGGCAAATGCTCCTCGCCAACAGCGAACTCAATCGCTGGTTAGGCAAATCGAATGAAGCGATCCCAGAGCTTGCCCCTCTAAAGGTTGCGGTCAACTCATTCCGTGAAGCGACGGATTACGCACCCTTTTGGGTGGTTGTGCTGATCGCTCTGTCCATCGGCGTAGGAACAATGGTTGGATGGAAAAGGATCGTGGTAACCGTGGGAGAGAAAATCGGAAAAACGCATCTCACCTATGCACAAGGCGCGTCGGCGGAATTGGTAGCCGCCAGCACTATCGGCTTGTCGACGCAATTCGGACTTCCCGTCAGCACGACTCAGGTGCTGTCCTCTGGGATCGCAGGTGCGATGTTCGCTTCGGGAGGCCTAGCCAACCTCCAGAAAAGCACGATTTACAAGATCGCACTTGCATGGGTACTCACGTTCCCAGTATGCCTGACAATGTCCGGCACACTGTATTTGATTTTCCGAGCGATCTCGGGATGAAAATCGGTGCAACGCGGTAGTATGAGCTTAGCTGTATGAGCTTCGCTGTCTGGGCTTCGCTGCGCGAGATTGGCCCGACGAAATTAGCCTGTTAGGTCGGCGAACAACGGGGTCGATAGATACCGCTCGCCGAGCGAACACATGATGGTCACGATCCGCTTTCCCTTCCATTCGGGGCGAGCGGCGAGTTGCGTTGCTGCCCAGACATTGGCTCCGCTGCTGATGCCGGCCATGATCCCTTCCTGCCGATGTAGTTTTCGTCCCCATTCGAAAGCGAGTTCATCGTCGACTTGGATGACTTCATCGATCAAGCTGGTGTCGAGGTTCTTTGGAACGAACCCCGCTCCGATTCCTTGGATTCGATGTTTTCCGGGTTGCCCGCCGCTGATGACAGGAGACTGCTTCGGTTCGACTGCAATCGCCTTGAAGTTGGGATTGAGTTTCTTGATGTATCTTGCAACTCCAGTGATCGTACCGCCGGTGCCAACTCCGGCTACGATCGCATCGATTTGACCTCCGGTATCGGCCCAGATTTCGGGGCCTGTGGTCCGCTCGTGTACCGCAGGGTTCGCCGGGTTTTCGAACTGCTGAGGCATCCAGCCGTTGGGGTCGCTGGAGACCAACTCATTCGCTTTGGCGATCGCTCCTCGCATCCCTTCGGCGGCTGGTGTGAGGACGAGATTTGCCCCCATGGCCCGAAGCAGTGCCCTTCGTTCGACCGACATCGACTCCGGCATCGTCAGGGTAAGTCGGTAACCCTTGGCTGCGCAAACGAAGGCCAGCGCGATACCCGTGTTACCGCTAGTGGGTTCAATGATGTGCGTATCCTTCTTGAGACGCCCGCTTTGCTCGGCATCCTCGATCATCGCCATGCCGATACGGTCCTTAACGCTCTTGAGCGGATTGAAGAATTCGCACTTGGCGAACACCGTGGCACCACCATCGGGCACAAGACGATTGATGCGAATCATCGGCGTATTGCCGACGGTTTCGACCGCATTGGAGAAGGTTTTTCCGTAGGGCATATCGATGCAAACTCCTTAGACAAGGGACAAAATTCCATGACTTCCCAGTGTAGCGATTTCTAGGCGGTTCGCCCACGGCGCTTGGCAAGCAACCGTTTCTTTAATTGGTCCGATACACCGGCCGGATCGCCCGAACTCCAAACGCAACTGCTGACCGCGATTCGATCGAACCCCGCATCGAGCACTTGATGCAGATTCTCCGGATGGATCCCACCGATCGCGAAGGCGGGTAGTTTGAGCTCGGACTTTATCAGATACTGAGCGGCTTGCTCTAGGAAGGGAAGACCAGCGAATTGATCAAACGATTTCGTCTGCGAGGGGAACGTTGGTCCGCAGCCGATATAGTCGGCTCGATCGTCGACCGCTTTTTGGATTTGTCCAAGATCGTGAGTTGATACACCGAGGATTTGCTGGCCGCGTAAGAGCCCCCTTGCAATGACCGGTGGCAAATCGTCCTGCCCGACATGACACCCCCAAGCCTTGCAGCAACCGGCGATGTCGATGCGATCATTGATGATGATGCGTGTAATACTCGGATCCAAGGCATCCACTGCCGCGTCGGCATACTGGATCTGGGTCACTGCCGGTGCCGCCTTGTCCCGAATCTGAATCAGATCGACGCCAGCGTTCGAGATCGCTTCGATGCGCTGTACAAATCTCGCGAGCGGCAACTGGCAATCCACCAATACATACAATTGCGATCGTTCCAAGAAGGCTAGATCCCGCTGGAGTGCCAACTGCAGCTCGGCATCCAGATCATAGACACGATATCGAATGGACTCGATAGCGGTTGCAGTCGCTGGAAAGAGAAACTTGGCGGATTCCTCAAGGACTCGCAGTCCTTGTTCGCACCGCCCTGCGGCCGATGCGGCGATATCCAGCAATCCATCTTCTCGAGATAACTCAGCAGCCTGCTTTTCGGTCCGCCCGACATCGTGCTGAGCGTCGCGAGCCGCGAGCAATGCAGACTGGTCCCAAGTGCTGAGTACCTGTTGCAAACCATGTCGCAAAGACTTGTACCGACTCTGCAGTGAAGTCAAGTCGCTGAATCGCGCGATGTCTTCCAGGGTTCGCAATCCCTCCATCACGCGGTTTAGATTCGCGTCCGCCATTCGCAGAGCAATTTGCCGATCATTCGTGGTCATACGCGATGGAGTCCGTCACTCCGATTGGGGAGGGCGGAACGGGGATTGCGGTTTGGGCTCTTCACTGCGCATGTTCGCCCAGGGCGACATCAAGTCTCCACGAACGTTTCGGAAGTATTCCGCAATCTGATCCAACGCGTAAGCCTTGTCGCCAGACTTCTGCATCAAGTTACCGATCGCTTCTACATGCATTCCGAAGTCGGCGGTCGAGGTCTTTCGCGATCGTTTCGGCCGCCCGAAAATCGGAAAGTAGGCAATCATCGTGGCGATCCCCAAAAAGGCTGCATGAATCGCTACGACATTTAACGGCCATACCGTTAGCATTTCAAATCCGCGTTGCCGCTCATCGAAGTTGTCGGTACGAATGATGGGATCATCCGAGCCACTGATAAAGCCAAC
>CAYXFO010000197.1:0-8083 GCA_964464255.1 uncultured Pirellula sp. | reverse complement strand
ATCCCACGCATCGGGCGCGAGGGATTCAGATCCTCCTGGTTTGTCATTCGGGCCAGTGGAACTGCGAACCACTTTGCCATCGATCATCAGTTGCAACGCGAGTTGGTCGCTTTTGCCACCTCCGATCAGGAATGAGATGAACTTGCGTTCGATCTTCAACTCCGGCGATGTGAGCGTGCCGATAGAACCATCGCCATCCAGGTATGAGTTGACGAGCCCTTTGCCCAGGTAGCCATCGACATGCATCTGATGGGGCAACGTTCCGCGAGCTGGCCCCGAACCGAACGCGGTGCCAGTCGTCTTCCAAGCACCATAGGATTCCGCCTCGAAATCCGCCAGGAGAATGTCCTCTGCTCCTGCAGTGCGTATGGACCAGAAAGATACGATTGCAATGGTAAGAATCAAACGATGGAACATGGCTGTATGCAAATCGCTCGATAGGAAACAAGTACGAGTGCGTGAGAGTTTTTTAGGGTATTTGAAGAAGCGATCGCTGTCGACTGGTACTGGCAGCAGTTTGCATCCACACCGGATTGGCAAAATGCTCGGAGTACGTCACGATAGGATGAAAGGAGACCCTGAAATGGCTGACGAATTGAGCGACGCGATGAACAAGCTGCACCAAGAGCTTGTCGAGCATCCACGTTTGGACGCGTCCAAGATTGAATCACTCAAAGCGCTGATGGCGGACATCCAGCAGGTAATCGACGAACAGAGTAGCGAGCAGCTTGGGGCATCCGACTCGGGAACACTCTCTTCACGCATTCAGGATTACGTCGAGGAATTCGAAGCGAGCTATCCGAAGCTGACCCAAGCGCTCTCCATGATCGCGGAACGACTCGCCGACATGGGGATCTAGCCGATCGATCGGCATTTGATCAATCGGTCGTCTAAACGCATCTCGATAGCGAGCAAGGTAAAGATCGGGGCACTATTGCGGAGCCAGCCGCTCCAGAATTTCCGAAGCGACGAAGATGGGCAGGTGCGGTTGGAAAGAGACAGCGATCGCGATCGCATCCGAAGGCCTTGCATCGACGTCGATCGATTCGCCGTCGCGCTGCAGCCGCAACAGAGCGAAGTAGGTTTGATCCTTTAGCTCCGTGACCACGACGCAATCGATCTTCGCGCCCAAGGACTGTGCTACCCCTACGATCAAATCGTGGGTCAATGGACGGGGGGGACGTTCGGCATGGGTGACTCGCAGATCGATGCTGGTCGCCTCAAAATATCCGATCAAAATCGGGAATTGGCGTTCCCCATCCACTTCCTTGAGATAAATGACTTGATTGTCGCTGATGTCGCTTTTGATGATTCTCGCCAGCTGCATCGGAACGAGGTTCGACATGATAGATCAGTAGAGAAAACGCGGACAGAAACAAGCGTAAGTGTAGTATACACGATGCATCTTGACTTGTGATAGCATTCGGCAGCCACAGTCCGCGTGAGTTCGATGGCAAGTTCGGCCGACTCACATTGCTATCCTTTGTAGGCTTTTGCTAATCTCCCTTTGGGAAGGAGCCTATTCCGAGGCGGCGAGTGACTCATTTCGGCGAACCATGCATCCTCAGTCCGTATTTCCGATTCGAAGACTTCATGAATCCACGCGACGTCGATGGTGTCGACTGGCGTTGATGTGCCTCGCTATCGCGCCGCCGGGTGTTCTCGTAATTCTGTCGATCCTCTTCTCGACACCTTGGTATCGCGATTGGGAGAAACGGGAATGGGAACGGACTGTGAGTCGAACACTTGGCATCGACATTGAGGCGAAGACGTTTCGCTGGACTGCTCCGTATCAATTCCATGCCGATCAGGTGGAGATTCGCCATCCGGAGACCCATGCGATTCTTGGTCGTATCGGCGGTATCGATGGTTTGATGAAGACGCAGGGTTGGTCCGTGATCTTGGATGAGCCCGCGATCGACGGGGAACAACTCGATCGCGGCATCGACGTCCTGCATGATTGGTTTCTATGTCGCCCACAAACATCGGCTCATCTTTTAGCTTTGGCGATCCCCAATGGCATGACGATTTATCATGGGGTTCACAAGACCACCTTAAATCGGATCGATATCGTGTTTCGTCCTTCGGAACGAATGTCCGCTATTCAAGCCAAGTGGCGGATGGAAGATCAGCCCTTTGGCGAAGTGAGTCTGCTTGTTTCGCGAGAACACTCATCAAGTGAATCGACAACCAGGATGGAGCTCTCATCACCATCGACATGGCTTCCTTGTTCGATAGCCAACGACCGATTTCCGTTTTGGAAATGGACAGGTCAGGGATCACGATTCCGCGGCGTGATTCAGTATCAGGAAAGTGATCGGATGTGGGATGCGATGCTTGCTGGCGAGGTGCAAGAGGTTGACCTGGGTAGCATGACCTCGAGTTTGGGTTCGCCCGTTCAAGGGACTGGAGCACTTGCGCTGGAGAGTCTGCATGTTCGCAACGGCCGAATCCTAAAGGGAGCTGGCGAATTCCAATCGCAGGGAGGTAGCGCAAGCCGCAAATGGCTGCAGCGGGTCGCCGAATATCTTCGGCTTCCGGCTAAGTGGCAACAGGACTCCATGGAAGCTCTTCCGATCGAACAGGCCGGATTTCGATTCGCGTTGAGTCCGGGTGGCATACGAATCGAGGGTACATTGCCTAGCCCGACCGACTGGCCTCCGGTCGCTGCGAGGTTAGGAGCATCCGTGCTGTGCACGAACAACTCGTCGATCTCAGTCAACCAGTTGGTTCTCGGTTTGCAGAGCGGAGAAGGTGATCCGGCATCGCTCGGGCAGTTGCTTCCGATTCCTGAAGCGACCGGAAGCGATCGCAAGGGGACGGCAGCCGATTCACTCCGATTCCGTTTATCGCGAAACGGTGAGCGGACGAACACGCAGTGAGCCATGGCCGCGTGAACATCGCACCTGTGACTAGGAATAGGCGTTACGACCGATACGTTTGATACAGGTCGGCGACTATTACGTAGAGCAAAACTTGCGCAGTCTCGTCCTTGTGACCTATTCTTTAGCGCCGTCGAGTTTGCAAGGCTATCGCTTGCCCATTACCTAATTGTGTTTCCATGAACTCATCATACTCTTCCTTGCCGTACGTGGAGATTCCCTTGCCCCCGGTACCATCATTCGGCTGTGATGGTTCGGAGACTTATGGGGAACAGAGCGCATTGGCCCCTTGGGTAGAAGTTTGTAGGAGCGAAGTGTGGGGGATTCCTTTCCATTCGCTGACGATGCAAGAGTCCGTCGATGCGATGGATCGTTGGATCGAGCGGCGAGTCCCTGGATATGCGATCACGGCCAATTTGAATTATGCCATGCTTTGCGATCGGGATCCAAAGTTGGCTGAGTTGACTCGCAAAGCCGCTTTCGTGCTGTGCGATGGCATGCCCATTTATTGGCGTAGCCGTTGGAATAAGGTGAAGCTTCCGGAGCGGGTTGCTGGTTCGGACCTGATTTATCGGCTTGCAGAACGCTGTGCCGAGCGCGGGTACCGAATGTATTTTTATGGGGCGGCCGAAGGAATTGCCAAAAAGACTGCGGAAAAGCTTGTCGAGTTGTACCCTAGGCTACAAGTAGCGGGATGGCAGTCCCCTCCGTTCGGCGTTGCGACCCAGGATCAAATACAACAGTCTCTCGACCATATCCGTCGAGCTAAGCCGGACATCCTGTTGGCTGCTTTGGGTCAGCCCAAGGGAGAGTATTGGGTTCAGCAGCACTTCGAGTTGCTCGATATTCCGCTCAGCATGCAAGTGGGTGCAACCTTCGATTTCGTAGCAGGAGTTTGGAAGCGAGCGCCTTGGTTCTTCCAGAAAACTGGGCTCGAATGGCTTCATCGAGCCTGTTCCGATCCCGTTCGACTGGTTCCCAGATACACCAAGAACATCCTGTTCCTGATCAAAGCGTTGCGCAAGGATGGGATCGCCGCTCTTTCGGACAACCCGGCGGGTGTCCCGACAAAGATCACTTCGTAACTTGATTCTTCGGGGTAGGCTGACGAATCACGCTCCCCTTTTTGGGTACGTCTGGAGTTCTGAGAGGATTCGGGCGAACTCCGTTTGCAGGGGATGAGGAGTCGGTTGGAGCGAACGCGCGAGGCGTTACCGATCCGTTCGATGGAGACGATGCGGGTTCGGGCTCTCGTTCCAGAGTGCGTATCCGATTGCTAGAGAGGGACATCAGTCCCGGGACCTCTGATGGTGGAGTCGTTGTCCTTGTGCCGGGCTCAGTCGGATTACTGGGCGTAACAGTTCCTTTGCCAATCGCGATTGCGCTCTTTGGATCAAAACCTTGATCGGGCCAGATCTCGCTTTTCAGGGCAACGGTCGGGCCGGGGGAGCGAACTCCTCCGTCGACGCGAGGAACTCGGAACGGACTCGCAGACTCGGCGAAAGTGTCCGGGGAATGGTTCTGGAAATCGGAGTCCGGTTGTTCGTTCACCAAGGCGTCCGGTGTCCTCTTTGCAGCCGTCCATAATCTCGACTCGGGCGGCGACGGCGGCGAGAGTCCTTGCGACGGCTTCACGGGAACCATGGGAAGTGGCATCTGGGAAATCGACTGGTTGATTGGCTGGGTTGCCTCGCGGAAGGGTTGAAGGGCCAGTTCACTATTCCCGGTGAGGGGCGCTATTGGACTTGCATCAACGCTCTGGTTTGGTTTGCCGGATGACTCGACCGACGGATCGTCGGAAGGGAATATTAGGCCGGAGTCCTTCCACTTCGATTTGAATCTCGGAGATTCTTTGGCAATCACGGTATCGGGTTGAGCGACAAACGGACCGCTGGATACCGTGGTTGCCTTCGGAGGGAGTGGGCGGTACCAATGCCAGGTGCTGATAGCGGCCGCGAACAGGACTGCTAAGAACAGCGCGATGGGCCGCGGGGGCGGTTCGTCATTCGAAAGAGAAGTACGCGGTTTTTTGCCGGACATAGCGCGATCCTCGGAAGGATTGGGGTTACCTGCGCCGCGTCCGTGCGACTACGAATCACGGGTGGATCGGCATTGCTCTTCTCTTTCTTCACGAACTCCAAACCTTGTCCGTTCCTACCGGTCGTGCATAAGATGAGTAATCTGCACAGGAATCTCAAGAATCGGATGTCACGATGCGACTTGAGCCAAAAGACACAAAACAGTTTGGATTTTCGAAACCGGTTTGGTATCGCGGGCTGATATACGGGCTTGAGGATGAAACCTCAAATCGGGTCGCTCCAACGAATCTGAAAACTGTATCCCGCCCTCTCCTATTTGGCGGGAGCTCCGAACCTGCTGGGTTTTCGCTCCAAACATCAACCTCTGCAGCGTTTGTTTCGAAGGCAGGTGATCCCGATCTTTATTGTCGTCCCCTACCGTCCGTGGAGATCTACCCATGAGAATCGCTGCCGTTGCCTTGGCATGGTGTGCGGTATTTGCTTCCCCGTCGTTGGCAAATTCATTCACACAGTTGTTTCGTGAAACCAGCCATGATTTTGGCACCGTAGCGCGTGCTGCGAAAACGGAGTACCGCTTTCAGTTTGAGAACCCCTACAACACGCCTATTCACGTTCGAAGCGTGCGAACCTCCTGCGGTTGCACTACTCCCGTCATCGAAACCGAAGTTATTGCTCCCGGTGGACGCGGCAGCATCCTTGCTCGCTTCAACACCGGGACCCATTCCGGAGCAAGAGCCGCTACGGTTACCGTGACCTTCGATAAGCCCTCGTTCGGCGAAGTCCAATTGCATGTCAAAGGCTACATCCGCACCGACGTGGTTTTCCAGCCAGGTGAAGTGAACTTTGGCTCGGTCTCTCAAGGGGAGGGGAAAACGATGGATGTTGTGCTGGACTACGCAGGAAAGTCGACGTGGGAAATCACTCAGGTCAAGTGCGATGAGGCCTGCATCGAAATCGAGAAGGAAGAGAAAACCCGAAACAATGGACGGATCCAATACGCGATGAAAGTGCGGCTCAACGAGAATGCTCCTGCTGGTCCCATCGAAAGCGAGATCGTCATTCACACCAACGACAGAAATCTTACGACGGTGCCTCTGCGGCTGACCGCGAACGTCACGCCGGAAATCTCGATTCTCCCGAACCTGTTTTCGTTGGGAGACATCTCGGTCGGGGATCCGATCAAGCAAGTTCTCATTCTGAAGGCACAGCAGCCTTTCCGCGTCCTGTCGATCAAGAGTGACGAATTCGAAATCCAGTATGGCGAACTGTCAGACCAACCCAAGACACTTCACACCCTCCCTATCCAATTGGGGGCGCGACTCAAAGAGGGGTTCGGTGACTCGAAAGGGAAGATCTACGTCGAAACGGACTTTCCTGCCAAGCCAACACTCTCCATCGACGTGATCTATCGCCTGAAAACCCCGACATCTGCAAGTGTAGGGCCGTACAACCCACTGCGAGACGATGTGGAAACCAGCGTATCACCCGATGCACGGCCAGCGATCGAGAAGCTTGTCGATACACCCTTTCGATAGGCTGTCGAAATCGTGAGGGTCCGCGCAACTAGATGATCGGCTACCCGCGATCATCGAAGCGCAACGATCAAGACGACAATGAACAAAGCGATCGCGATTACAACCGCGATCGCTAACAGGGCCCGATTCGAAGTTTGCGGGGTAGGACTCTGGGGCGGCTTGTTGGAACCAGATTTGCTCGCTGGTGTTGGGTGCTTGGTCCCAGACTGCTCGGGTTTCTTTGCTGCATCCATCGGTTTGTGAAGAGGCGAGCTTTTGCCTGGACTCGATTGCGAGTCATCGGTCGCTTTGGCAATCGCCTGAGCTTTCGGCTGCTTAATGCTCGGCTGATTGGAGTCGTTTACCAAATCGATATGGCTATCTACCGACGAGCCATCTCCCTGAGCGAGCGTTCGAAGGATACCGGAATCGGAACTGGACAGACTGACAATCGCAGGAGGTTTTTCTTGCCCCCCCATGGTTTTCGCGCCCCGATTGCTCACGGTCTCGGCAGTCGAACTGTTTCTTGATTTCGCCACTTCGAGAAGTTCATCGATGGACATTCCCTCCGGCGGTTTGACAACCACATGGGGATTCTCTTTTCGGTACTTAAGCAGCCAGTTCTGAAGAACCTCGGAGACTTGCTGGCAAGAGGTGTAACGGAATCGAGGATCCTTTTGAATCATCTTGACGCAGATCCCCTCGAGTTCGCCTGGGCAATCAGGGCGTTCCTTTCGGATGTCTTTGGGCATGACCTGTTGGTGTTTTGCAATCCGGCTGGCGATGCTTCCATCTGGGAAGGGAGGGTGCCCTGTCAGCAAGAAGTAAAGGGTGCAACCAAGCCCGTAAATGTCTGCGCGGCTATCGACATTGTGGCTGTTGAGCGCCTGTTCGGGAGCCAGATAATCCGCAGTACCGAGGACTTTATCGTTGTACTCCATCGTGATGGAGGCGTCGGTATCGGCGGTGAATAATGCCAACCCCATATCCAGAACCTTCACGACACCATGACTATCAACCAGAAGGTTGGCGGGCTTGACGTCCCGGTGGATCAATCCGAGGTCGTGAGCATGTTGGAGCCCGAGGGCTGCCTGAGAGATGTAATCGGCGGCAATCGCATAGGGGAGAGGTCCATGTTTCTTGACCAAGATCTGAAGGTCCGGACCCTCGACATATTCCATAACGAGGTAATGGGTATCGCGTTCATTGTCGATGTCGTAAGCGCGAACCACATTGGGGTGATTCAGGGAAGCGATCGCCTTGGCTTCGCGTCGGAATCGCTCCAGATACGAAGATTTGCCGAGTTTGGACTTTGGGAGCACTTTGATGGCCCGACGGTGTCTCATCACCGTATGTTCAGCCAAGTAGACGGCGCTCATGCCTCCTGTACCGATGTGGCCGAGTAGCTTGTGCTTCCCCAAAAAGAAGCCTTTATACTTCCCCTGCATGAGCTTTTCCGATTGCCAGCGGGTCAGGAGCCCAACGGTTTCAAATGCTTTGCAAAACTCGACCGGATCCTCCGGAAGTTCGCCACCATGCTCTGCACGCATCGACTCAATACGGTCCTTCAGCGCTCGAGCATCTACTAGCTTGCTTTTTTCGATGAGTTCGACGATGCGTTGCGAGGTGATCTGCGTCATGCCGACCC
>CAYXFO010000196.1:0-8090 GCA_964464255.1 uncultured Pirellula sp. | reverse complement strand
ACACTCCAGAATACGAGTTGCCACCATGCAGACCACCGAGCTTGCTGAAGAATTCCCCCAGCGCGAACTGTCAACAACGTTGGTGCACGAAAGGCAACGAAAATACCAACGCATCCGGCCAACATACCCAGCATTCCTGCACGATTGATCGCCGTTGCGGTGGACTCAAGACTCAGGTTGCCAGCGGCATTGTTTTCAACCACCGACCCGACGAACGAGACGATGAAGCTCCCGATCGCAAAAATGCAACACCAACGCAAGAGCCTGTTTTTGGGCAACCCCTTCTCTCGCCTGGCTCCTTCCACATCATCTTCGTCGAAATCGAAGGGACTGGATGGCTGAGGAACTGATTCCATGCGGATGGACCCTTCGACTGAAAATGTTACGCGAACCAAGGATGCATCACATCACCCGCAACACCCGTCAAACGGCGATGGATTCCGTTATGGTAATACACAAGCTGCTGATGATCGATTCCAAACGCGTGCAGAACGGTCGCATGGAGATCATGCCAACTGACGGGGTTTGAGGCGATCTTCCAGCCGATTTCATCGGACTGGCCGAAAACAAAGCCTGGCTTGAGACCAGCCCCTGCCAGCCAAACCGAGAAGGCGTAACGATTGTGATCGCGCCCGGCTCCAACCGTCCCGGCATCGGACTGAGCAAAGGGGGTCCGGCCGAATTCGGTGGTGAATAATACCAGCGTATCTTCGAGCATGCCACGTCGATGGAGATCCTCGAGCAATCCCGCCACCGGCTGATCGACTCGAAGGGCCTCAGCGGCGTGGTTCTCTCGTACGCTCTCGTGCGCGTCCCAACTCGAGCGCGGCGTCCCCGCGATCGGGCCACCGGAATACAACTGCACGAATCGAACTCCTTGTTCCAACAATCTTCGTCCCAACAAGCATCTGCGTCCCATCTCTGCCGTGCCATCCTGATCCAATCCATAGAGATCGCGGGTCTCCTGGGTCTCTCCATCGAGATTGGTCACCTCAGGAACAGACAATTGCATCCTGGCCGCTAATTCGTAACTTCGTAGCCGAGCGAGCAAGAGATCTTCTTCGCCATGTTGCTCGAGATGCTGTCGGTTGATCAAATCGATCATCGCGCGAACCGAAGCATCCTCCTCCTTCGGAATCGATCGCATGGGGACGAGATCGCGGACGGGATGGTCGCCGGATTGAAACACAACCCCTTGATGTTGACCTGGTAAAAATCCAGCCGTCCAGTTCGATGCTCCACCCATCGGGCCCCCGCGAACATCAGGCAGCACAACGTATGCGGGGAGATTCTCATTGATAGTCCCCAAGCCGTACGAAAGCCAACTACCCATCGACGGAAAGCCATTGAACTCAAAACCGCTGTTCTCAAAAAATAGGGCGGGGGTGTGATTGGCCGATTCGGTATGCATCGAATTGACGACGGTCATCTTGTCCGCTTGCTTAGCAAGATGTGGGAACAAATCCGAGACCCACATCCCCGATTCCCCTCGTTGCCGAAACTCCCAGTCGGGTTTGCGCAGCAGTCCCATCTGGCCGAAGAAAATGTCGGGCTTCTCGGTCGTCTGCAATGCTTGTCCGTGGCTGGCGATCAATTGCGGCTTGTAGTCCCATGAGTCGAGGTGACTCATGCCACCCACCAAACAAATCTGGATCGCCCGCTTTGCGATAGGTTTCGCAGTCGTGCTTTGCGCCGCTCGCGATTCGGTATTCGGGGAACTGAGGAGCATCCACGCTGCGGTAGCGCCTAATCCCCGCGCGGACCAATTCAACCATTCACGTCGCAGATATCGGGCTGGGGGTTTGCTGTGCATGGCTACTCCACCACCAAAAATTCATTGGCATTCCACAAACTTCTCGCCAAGGCGGTGGGACCAAACGATCGAACCAACTCTTCCGCCGCATCCCTTTCTCGATCGTTCGGGTCTCTCAGCAACACCGATCGAAACATTTCGCGAACGATCCATTTTAGATCATCGGGCCGTTTCAGATCATCGGCCTGTTTCGGATCATCGTCAGCATGCGTAGTCTCGCGATGTGCCGACACATGTTGCAACAAGGCATCCGATGCGGTCATCACAAAAGTATTGTTGAGCAGGCTGAGCGCTTGCAGCGGAGTGGTCGTACTGGCTCGGCGAGGGGCCGTGGCTGACGGGTCGGGACAATCAAACCCATCGAGAATCGGATTGCGCTCGCATCGAGGATTGAATCGATAGATGGTCCGACGAAAGCAATCCTTGGTCTCCTCGGGTCGAGGAATGTAGTAGGTCGTACCATTGATCTCTCGAACATCGACGTCTTGAAAACCCGCACCTCCCAATTGATGCCTTAGCAATCCCGAGGCCGCGAGCATGCTATCTCGCACCGACTCACCGTCCAACCGACGCACCGGATAACGCCATAGCCACCGATTGTTCTTGTCGATAGCGAGCGAACTCGATGTCGGCCGCGAAGAGGATCGATAGGTTTGCGACAGAACAATCTCTCGATGCAGGGGCTTCAAATGCATCCCTTGCTCAACAAAGCGTGCCGCCAAGTGATCCAGCAACTCGGGGTGAGAAGGCCGGCCGCCGTTGAAACCCAGGTCGTTGGGAGTCTCGACGATCCCGGTGCCGAAATGATAATGCCAAACTCGATTGACCAGGACTCGCGACAACAGGGCAGGATTGGCGGTGGTGATCCAGCGTGCTAAAGCCGCTCGTCGTTCGCCATCGCTCGCGGAGTCTGGCAATCCGAAGTCCGGACTCGCCGCACTGAGCCCCACAATACCGCCAGCTTTTACCGAATCACCGAGTTGAAACACATCGCCGCGAACGAGGATATGGGTCGGTCCGAGATTCTGCTCCGACAGGACGGTGTACATTTTCCCTCGAGCTTCCCCGAGGTCCCGATCGCCATGCTGGACTCCCTGCAGCGAGCTGGCCAACTGGTAGTACGAACGACTTGAGATAGGATCGAATTTGTGCTCGTGACAGCGAGCGCACTGGGCCGTTAAGCCGAGAAACGCCTGCGATAGGGTTCCGACTTTGTCCTCGAGTTCATCCTGCTTGGCAATCCGTTTCATCCGCTCGCTCTGGCCGACAACAGTATTGTGCAATCCGCACACAAGAAAGCCGATCGCGGCAGTGCCGTCGGGGGACGAGTCCAATTGATCCCCTGCGATTTGCATCCGCACAAATTCGTCGTATGGCATGTCCTCGTTGAGCGCTCGAATGACCCAATCTCGATAGGGCCAACTGTCTCGTCGCGGAAAATTTCTTTCGAACCCATCGCTCTCGCCGAATCGAACGACATCCAACCAATGCCGCGCCCATCGCTCCCCGTACGCGGACGAGGCGAGCAATCGATCCACCACCGCCACATGGGCCTGCTCGCTCGGGTTGGCTTCGAACGCTTCGACCTCATCAAACGATGGGGGAATACCGATCAAATCGAGATACACTCTGCGAAGCCACACACGGTGCGACGCGCTCGGATTGGGCTCCAGGCCTTGAGCGGTCAATCGCTCCAAAACAAATGCATCGATCGAGTTGCGAACCCATGCATCGGTGTTGGGCTTTGTCGATGCTGTGTCGCGCAAAGGCTGAAGCGACCACCAATCCAATCCTGCACGATACTTGGATGACAACGCGATCGGATCGATCGGGGTTTCGGGCAAGGGAGCACCCTGCTGCAGCCATCGCGCGAACAGTTCTTTCTCCTCAGCCTTGAGTTTGTTTTTCGGAGGCATCGAATCGGACGAGACCACCTGCCACAGAAGGCTCTCCTTCGGATTCGAAGGCTCGAAAACGCGTCCCGAGTCACTACCTCGCGAAAGCCCATCGCGAGAACTCAAATCAAATCCTCCCGCCGGTTCCGCTCCGCGATGGCATTCCAAGCATCTCGCGGCGATCAGCCCGAGCATTTCCTTTTCGTCCCCAACAGCGCACGGGACGAAAACGATCGGGATCGCAAGGCCGAGCCAAACCACCATTCGATGAAATCGACGAGTAAGGCTCATGCCCCTGGACCTAATGGAAGAAGTGGCTTGGGTTAGAACAGTGGGCGAATGCCGTACTGCTGGTGGATCTGGTTACAGATCTTCGGCGAGAGCCGCAATCCGTGCGCGAGCTCTTTAAGGTAATCGACTTCGGCTTGCTGATCGATCGTGATGCTCGCGATCGAGGCGGCGTAGACCGCAGCCTCCATCCCAAGAGGTACCGACCAAGCAAAGTCGCGAGCATTGGTCGCGTTGGCGAACTCCTGACGAAGGAAATGGATGGTCTCTTGGTTGGTATTTCCTATCCGTTCGAGAATCGCTTGCTGTTCCTGGGCATCGATACGCCCGTCAGCCTTTGCCGCATGGATCATGGCGCGAATAAGAATGATCACTTGCTCTCGTTCACTCGCAGCGCTTTCTTCGACAGCAGGCTTAGTCGGCTCCTGACCGAAGATATCCCCTTGAGGCGCACTGCCGGATCGAGGTGCTGGGGTTTCGACTCGCCGCGACGTGGGGGCAGGAGCGGGTGCGGGTTGAGTGGGTTGGCTTGGACTGGATCGACCGACACCGAGCATGTCTTCGATATCCTTTGCAGAGGGGCGGCCGTTGCCGGAGCCTGACCCCTCGCGAAACACCCCTGGGAATTGAGCACGGCCACCACCCTGCGATGGCCCGCCAACCAGAATGTCTCGAACAATCTCCGGTCGCGGATTCCCGCCACCACCTCGCCCTTGCGAGTTTCCGGACTTGATAATTTCAGTAAGGATATCGAATGGATTCATAATGCGCTAAAGCCGAGAGAGGATCGAGACACGAAACAACGCAACCGTGTCCCTCAATATAACGCATTCGGTCGCTAGAATCAGCTCTCGACCAGTTCCCCAGACGATTTTGGGTTGCGACGCCGGTCGCTTTCCCGCAGATAGAGCTTTCTGAGTCGAATGGCGTTGGGGGTGACCTCGACCAACTCATCGTCCTCGATGTACTCCAACGCAGCTTCGAGGAACAATTCCCGAGGGGGTTTCAAGATGATGTTTTCGTCGTTGCCTGCCGCACGGATATTGGTCAGTTTCTTTTCTTTGGTTGGGTTCACGACCAAGTCATTGTCCCGGGCGTTTTCGCCGACGATCATCCCTTCATAGACATCCTCCCCCGGGGCAACGAACAGCTCGGATCGCTCCTGAAGAGCAAACAGCGAGTAAGCGACTGCCCTTCCGGGCAGCATCGAGATGAGGACTCCGTTGGTGCGGCGTGCCAATTCCGGACCGACCGGTTGATAACCTGAAAAACGATGGTGGATAATCGCGGTGCCTTGAGTGGCGTTGAGCATCCGGGTTCTCATGCCGATCAACCCGCGGGCAGGGATCGAGAATCGGAGCAGGGTGTATTCGCCGCGCGGAGTCATCGATTCGAGGAGTCCTCTTCGGTTGCCCACCATTTCCATCACCGGTCCCACGCGATCGGTCGGAACTTCGACGTTGAGGACCTCAAAGGGTTCGCACAATTCGCCATCGATCTTCTTGAGGACCACACGCGGCTTGCTGATACTCATTTCATAGCCTTCGCGCCGCATGGTCTCGATGAGGACCGACAGGTGAAGCACTCCACGACCGCGAACTGCAAAAGCTTCGCTCCCTTCAATGGGGGTGACACGCAGGGCAACGTTTCGCTCGAGTTCTTTTTCAAGCCTCGATTTCAGTTGCCGCGTTGTAACGTACTTGCCGTCCCGACCAGCGAGAGGAGAGGAATTGATACTGAAGACCATTTCCAGAGTCGGTTCGTCGACTTGCAGACGAGGCAACGGATTGGGTTCGCCTCGATTGCAGATCGTGTCTCCAATCTCGATGTCTTCCAAACCGATCACCGCGACGATGTCGCCAGCACTTGCCGATTCGGTATCGACGCGTCCGAGCTTGTCGAAGAATTGTAGATTGGCGACTTGCGCAGCGACCGTCGACGACTCTTTGATCATGTCGACCTGCTGCCCCTTTCGGATAGTACCGGACTGAATCCGACCGATGGCGATTCGCCCTACGTAGTCCGACCAGTCGAGATTGGTGACTAGCAATTGCAGGGGAGCGTCGGGCTCCACGTCGGGGCCTGGGATCTTTTCGAGCATCATATCGAGCAGTGGAATCATGCTGTCGCCTGGAACTCGCCAGTCATGCGTTGCATATCCAGATCGCCCTGACGCATAGATTACATCGAAATGATCCATGTAATGCTCACCACCGAGATCGACCAGCAGCATGAGGGCCTCTTCAACCACTTCATCGCAACGGGCGTCCGGTCGATCGATCTTGTTCACGACAACGATCGGCTTAACACCACACTCAAGAGCTTTTGAAAGAACGAACCGCGTTTGGGGCATCGTTCCTTCGGCGGCATCGATCAAGACCAAGGCACCGTCTGCCATGCGGACGACTCGTTCGACCTCGCCGCCGAAATCCGCGTGACCCGGGGTATCGATCAAGTTGATTTTGATCCCCTTGTATTCGAGCGCGATGTTCTTGGACAGAATCGTGATCCCACGTTCCCGTTCCAGATCATTGCTGTCGAGAATGCGTTCGCCCTGCAACTGCGAATCCCGAAACTGTCCGCTCTGTTTGAGCAGACAGTCGACCATGGTCGTCTTACCGTGGTCGACGTGGGCGATGATGACGATGTTTCGGATGTCGTTGCGACGCATTAGCAGTCCAATAGGAAGGGAAAGGCAGGTAGGGGTGGCGGTCGATTGAGCCTATATCGATCGAGCCTATGTCGATTGAGCCTATGCTTCGTCGCCAGCTCGGAAGCTGCCAACGAGGGTCGGACTGTATCGGCACAGTTCGTTATCGTGGAAGTAAAGCGTCAGTTCGCGTGCGGCAGATTCGGGGCTATCCGAAGCATGCACGAGATTCATCTGACGCGAGCTGCTGAAGTCCCCCCGAATAGTTCCAGGAGCGGCCTTGAGACCATTCGTAGCACCCAGCATCTCGCGGACAACTCGAATGGCTTCTAATCCTTCCACCGCCATGGCGACGATGGGTGCAGAAGTGATGAATTCTTCGAGGTTTTTGTAAAAAGGCTTCGCGACATGTTCCGCATAGTGTTCCTTGGACAGTTCAGGGGAGACACGAAGCATTTTCATGGCGACGATATTCAAACCTTTGCGTTCAAAGCGATGGATGATTTCGCCGACGAGACGACGCTGGACGCAATCGGGTTTCAGAAGAACGAGAGTGGTTTCCATGGTTTGCACCGATTTGGATTGGAAAGGAGGATGTTTCATGGAGCACCAGAGTCGAAGCTTGGTGCTCTACTCATGGGACAGCACCGCAATCGGGGGCTGGCACCATCGGGACGATTGGGAGTCCGCTCCGAAGAGCTTCGTCATTCTCTGTCCCTGAACTGACGGGGAATTGTCCGGATTTCCTTGGAAAAAGCTAGGTCAAAACTATGCCTATCAGAGCCCAGTCTCGCTATCCCATTTTCCGATGAAACGTTACTCTGAACGTTAGTTTGAGGATGTTTCGCTCGCTAGGGACCCAGGTTTATGAAGTTTAAGTTTCCGATAGTCATCATCGATGAGGATTTTCGTTCCGGTAACGCATCGGGGCTCGGGATTCGAGCTTTGGCCGAGGCGATCGAGCGGGAAGGGATGGAGGTCGCCGGGGTGACCAACTACGGGGACTTGTCCCAGTTCGCACAGCAGCAGAGCCGGGCCTCGGCCTTCATATTGTCGATCGATGACGACGAGTTTGCTTCGGAAGATTCGATGAAATCCGCCTTGGATAAACTTCGGCAATTCATTTCCGAGATCCGTTTCAAGAACTCGGATATACCTATCTTCCTGTACGGCGAAACCAGGACATCGCGGCACATTCCCAACGATATCCTTCGGGAACTGCACGGGTTCATTCACATGTTCGAGGATACACCGGAGTTCGTAGCCCGGCATATTCTTCGCGAGGCACGGTCCTACATCGACAGCCTTGCGCCTCCCTTTTTCCGTGCGATGATCCATTACGCGCAGGACGGTTCGTACTCTTGGCACTGCCCCGGGCACTCTGGTGGCGTCGCGTTTCTGAAGAGTCCGGTCGGCCAAATGTTTCATCAGTTCTTCGGTGAAA
>CAYXFO010000195.1:0-8102 GCA_964464255.1 uncultured Pirellula sp. | reverse complement strand
CCTTCAACGATACCTCGATGGAATTCCGATCCTGGCTCGCCCGGTCAGCCATCTGGAACGAGCGTGGAGATGGTGTAGCCGCAATCCTGTCTTGGCCACTCTGGCCCTCTCCGTTGCCGTGCTGGTTCTGTCTACCATTGCAGCCATAACCGTTGGATATCGAAATACTTCGGCCGCACTTGCTACATCCGAGTCTCGCCTCCGAAAAGCCTTGATCGTTGTCGATGATCTCTTCACCCGTGTCAGCGAAGACGATTTACTCAACGAACCTGGCATGCAACCCCTTCGCCGCGATTTGCTCGAGAAGGCACTCAAACATTATGAATATTTTCTTTCTGAGAGTGGCAACGAGGAAAAATTAGCCGACGAAGTAGCCTCGGCCCATTACCGTGTAGGTATGATCCAACAGGTCATCGGTGATCTCGACGCTGCAGAAAAAGAACTGCAATTAGCACGCCACCGACAAGAACGCCTCTGGGAGCGAAACCAAGATCAGGATAAACACCTGAAATCCCTCAGCGATACGTTGAATGCGCTGGGGGTCTTACTGGATTCCAAAAGACAGCCTGAAGAATCGCTGAACATGTTCCAAGACGCTTTGAAATCCCGCCTTCAACTGGCCGAAGGCAATCCAGGCAATCCAGAGTATCGACGACTCGCCTGCAACTCACTCATGAACATCGGACTCCTCAAAATCAAATACGACCAACTGCAGGCCGGATTGAACGATATCCGCGAAGCACAAACGACTAGATTCTCACTCCTAACGCAATATCCCGACGAAAAGAAACTACGGCGAGATCTTGCTCGAGGATGGTACAGTCTCGGTAAATTTGAACTCGAAGAAAAAAACCTGGCTGAGGCGATCGAGCACTTTACTTCAGCAGTCGACGAATTCCAAAATCTGCTCGCACAGGATTCGCGGTCCTTGAGCCTTCGATTCGATTACGGCGTCGCACTAAGGTTGCTTGGAGCCGCCCACTCCGAACAGGGAAACGTCGAACTTGCAACAGCCAGCTATGAAAAAGCTATCGAGCTAGCCAAGAAACTCAACGACTCCAATCCCGATGTCGCCGACTACAAGAAAGAACTAGCCATCCTCTGGATGAATCTAGCCAGCAATCACGAAGCATCGCAGCAACCCGAGAAGGCAGAGGATGCCTGGAAGCAGTCATTGCAACTGGAGAGAGAGTTATTGGTCACTCACCCCGATTCGCCTGAAATCCAAGCAGATCTGATAACGTGCCTCGAGGCAAGCGGAGATCTGGCCCTCAATCGGGGCGAATCGCAAACCGCGAAAAGGCACTTTGAAGAGGCAAAGCAAACGCTCGATAGGCTATTAAACAATTACTCGGACAGCGAAACCCGCGAAATGCTTCTCGACCAACTCCAACGCATCGAAGAGCAATTGGAAGCTCTCGCCTCGCAAGAGTCGCCGAAGTTCTGAGCATGATGCTCTCATCTCTATGAATTCGCATTTTTCCTAAATTAACGAATAGATGAATAATTCGATTTAACTTGGCATCGACCAGGTGACGATGCGCAACGCAATATGGTGGGTGTCAGTGGGCTGCCCATGTGCGCAGCAGAACTTCCACAAGAATGCTTGCATAATTCATTACCCACAGCAAAAGTTGTGGTGAGCAGGAGGCCTGGCATATGCGTTTTCATCTATCACTCGGCCTTTGTTCTTTCGCGGGATTTTCAATCGCCATGACGGGTTGGGGCTTGGGTCAGGACCCGCAGTCCCTTCAGCCGATGACTTCTAATGATTCCGCTGTTCCTGGTCGCTCAAGCGGGACCACCAGCCGTACCGACGGCCTCGGTCAACCACGATCCACCACCAGGAACCAGCGTGCTAGCAATTCCCGCGGAACCTATGTTCGCGTATCGCGTGCCCCCAACATGTTCGGCGATACTCTGAACCCAGGGCTCTCATATTTTCCCTTCAAGTCCAACAATGAAACTTCTTCGGGATCTTTATTGGCATTCACAGCACCCCAAGGTGGCGGGGGGAGCTTTAACGCGTCAGAGAACAATACCGCCATCCCAACAGACCGGGTTTACTTCATCTACAACGGATTTTTCAATGCCGCATCGAACTCTGTTGGTTTTGGGCCAGTCCAACAGACCTTCGATATCCATCGATATCTCATGGGTTTTGAGAAAACCTTCCTCGATGGAAATCTATCGATCGATGTCCGGATGCCGTTCGTCAGCAGTTTGCAATTTGACACCTTCGGTATCAACTCGGAAACGGGAAATGTTGGCAATTTGACCATGTATCTGAAGGGGTTAATGCTAGCGGATGAGTTTACTGCCTTCGCA
This sequence comes from uncultured Pirellula sp., assembly GCA_964464255.1. GTDB lineage: Bacteria > Planctomycetota > Planctomycetia > Pirellulales > Pirellulaceae > JBKCUI01. The sequence continues at coordinate 5,774 of CAYXFO010000195.1, read as the reverse complement.
ACTGGACTCGGTATCGGATTGCCGACAGGTAGCGATACCGATGTGACTCGTACGGCAGGTCTAGTGACTCAATCACTTACGATCCAAAATGAAGCTGTCACATTGATGCCGTTTGTTGCATCCACCATGAGTCTCAACGACCGCTGGTTCGTCCAATCCTTCAGCCAAATTCAGTTCGTGACATCGGGAGATACGGTTGTGAACAATGGCCAAGTCGCCGGTATCTACAACCAGCAAAATCTTCTCCAAGCCGACGTTGGTTTGGGGCGTTGGATGTGGCAGGATTCGAGTCGTTCGTACCTTACTGGTCTCGCTGGAGTTGTTGAACTTCACTACACATCCACCATCCAGGATACCGATGCAGTCAATCTCGGTTTTGGCAACTTGCTGGGTGGCGCAATCACAAACAACGAAAATCGTATCGATCTGCTCAATCTAACGTCGGGAATCCATGCACAACTTGGACCGATGTCAGCCCTGCGAGTCGGCGCTGTGGTCCCATTGAAAAATGCCCCGAACCGAACGTTCGATTCGGAGATCCAGGTATCTTTCAATCGCAAATTCTAGCGTGTAGCCGCTTCGGTTTATGTGGCGGTCGCTGGCGGTACTTGGCTAACGATCTAACTGCATAGCAAGCTCTCTCCAATCGCTTCGCATCGAATAGATATACGTGCTATGGGATCCTGTGGCACGAGAATTGAAGCACGCCGGGAAAGAGTCCGAACCTCGCGTGCAAGAGGTAGCACACCGGCACAGCAACTCTCGATGCTGCATATTGTTTCTTACGGGTTAAGGCCACCGGATCTATCGAGTCTTGCATCAAAACGATACCTGGGAAGCACCCTCAAGCATCGATTGTCATATCGAGGGCGAGGACCAATGCTGACATCGCGAGCACCGCCGATGGAACGCCCAACGAAAGGCGTTAGCAGAAACCCTAGGGCGAGCACAATCGACGATGCGGCACTTATCGACAACACATCCTTGAGGTTGTCATAGACTTGACGACTCGTCTTGCAGATCTAGATCAACGTCTGACTGATTCCTGGTTGGCACGCGCTTGTTCCAACCGGAGGATTCCAGCGGGAAACTCGAATACCCGCGTGTCGAATGGATCATCGCTCACTTGATAGAGACTGCCGTCGGGGCGACGGTGCATCTTGAACATCTCGTCGCGATTGAGGGGCCTCGCCCCAACTCGCCCAAAGACGGCGATCTGGTTTCCTGATTCATCAACCGCCCTGTCTCGATCGATCCCTCGCGAGATGCACAGAGCATGACCATCCTTGGGCAATTTTCGCGTTGCGATCAAGCATGGCTCCGGTCGCGGCGAGAACCCGTCGTTACCGACGACTTCAGGGCTCGTCAGTTGTACGACGCGAAGCCCGTTCTTGCCGTCTGCGACGTAAGCAAATTGACTCACGTTGGTGATGCCCAGCTTAACATCGTGGGCATCATTGATTTGACCATTCGCATCGTAAATCTGATCGATGAATGCGGCTGCTGGATTGCTGATGTCGAGGATTGCCAACCCTTGATGTCCTGCTGCAACGTAGGCATAGGTTCGACCGAGGTAAATGCTGTGAGCGTCATGGAGTTCCACCGTATGGACGAACTGAGGATATCCAAGCTCTGTTACATCGAACACTTTAACCCCCTCATTGTCGCACACGAAGGCGTATCGGAACTGCACTGCGACACTGTGAGGGTGATCCAAGACTTCGTGACCAATTACTGAGACGACGCAAGGTTTCTTCGGATTGGTCAGGTCGATTACGACCAAACCTGCATCGCAACAAACATATGCATAATTCCCCGCGATGGTGATGGCAGATGCTCCGCACAACAACCCATCGGGATTGAACGTTACGTCGCGCTCGAGGAAGTTATTCGATGGGTTGCCATCGAGCAGGGTTGCTGCTGATACCATAATGAGCCCCTCGTACTTGTCCGTAACATAGATGTACGCGTAAAGACCTGGGACCGCTGCTTCGAAATTTTCAGGACGATGGGTTCGAGTGGGATCGGGAGCGATTGTGGTGGGTGCTGCTACCGAGGTTGCGAATTCCGTTCGAACATAGAATTTCTGCCCTAATGGGGATACCGGTGCAGTCGTAATCCGCTCGGAGAAGGCCTTGTGATCAATGAACGCAATATCAAAAACTCGCAGTCCCCCTTCGCCGCAGGCAGCATAGAGATACTCTCCCCGATGTTGAAGCGACAAGATTTCCGGTTTACGGTACCTCGGGCTTAGTACCTCAATGATATCCCGGCCCGGGTGCTCATGGGCATGCTCCAACTTGCGACCGTGCTCCACATGCTCGTGATAGTTATCCGGATAGGCGAGTTGATGCAAAGAGCTACCGATCACAGCTTGAGGTTCGCTATTCTCCGTGACAACAACCCCTTCAAGGCCATGTTCGCCAGCGCCGACCCAGCAATATTTTCCAATGAAGTTCATCGAACCCGTCCCTTGCATTAGGAGTTGGGCCATGATGGCATTGTTGTCGTTGTTGATCGACACATGGCAATCCGTGCAAGACTTCGTCTCGTAAGTGCCTGGTGTTCGCTCCGACTGATTCGGATCCCAACCATTCCCCCCTCGCACGGTGTGGGGAACATTGGTGCTAAAGGCGATTCCGCTAAGCCCCTCGCCACTGATCGTCTGCTGTTGGACATAGATCGATTCGCGGTTGCCGTTGTAGCTGCCGACATGGATCGCACAGGAACTGCGAGCAGGACCGATCCGATTCCCCGTCACGTTTCCATCTCGGGCCAGCATGTAGGCGTCGTCTCGCAACGTCTGGAAGTTATACGAAATTCGGTTTCTGGCTATCTCGCCGAGATCATGCAGTCCGGGCGCCTTGACGTTTGCTTTTTGGGGCAAATGGCATCCAAAGCAGCTCGGGTTCCATGAGCTGTGGCATGCTATGCAATTCATGTTTTTGTTATCGTGTGCACACTTATCCGGATCGTGGGCTCCCCCCCAGCGCATTTGGCCATCGCTGTCCAACCGAACGGTTTTCGCGGCGTGCGAGCGCGGATTGTATTCGTTGCTCTCCGGGTTGATCGTATCGGCGGTTTGTGTCACGACCCATTCAAGATTCTCTTCGACGTTGCTGCGCTGTATCAGTTGTGGCTTTCGGCCAGGCGCTCGCTTGATCTCGAACCTAGGTTTGCCGAACGCGGTACGCAGAGCAAGCAAATTCGTTGGTTCCTTGCCGGATGCAGGCCCGGAAGTAGGCAACGTTGGTGCCTCACCGGTTCGAAGTTGCCGATCCACCTTGTCCACCAAGGATTGCGATGCGTCGCCGTGGCAATCCACACATTGGATTTCAATCGCGGCCCTGACTTCACCATAGAGTTTCGTGTCGCCGTGCCCGTCTTGATAGAAGTGGCAGTCGACGCAGTGCATTCCTTTCTCCATGTGAATGTCCATCAGGTGAACAGGCACGCCATCTCGCTGCTTTCCATGAATCTTTTCGAATTCGTTAGACGGCTCAACAGCCGCCATCAGTTCAGGAGTCGACGGTGATTCGACTCGGTCTCCCTCGTGATCAAGGAGGTGGCCAGCACGGTCTTTCTTAAAGACTGCCCGGAACACCCAGCCGTGACCGTGGAAATCAGCGAACTGCGTGTGCTGCAGGTTTGGGTTGAGTTCGCTCACTCGAGCCAGGAATTCCGGATTCCCCCATAGCCCTCGAGCAGCAGATTCCTCAGGATTAGACATCGAGGCTTCGATTATCTCCTCGGCGGTTGGGTTCTTTTGATGCTTTGGGTACATGCATTGACCATCGGTCTCATTATCCCACCACATGTAACCCAGGTAGCTGTTGAGCACATTCGTTCCTGGATGCATATGGCATACCATGCACTGACTGGTCGGCATCCGATTGGTGAACATGTGTTGAATCGGGTGCCCTGGTTCGTTCTTTGGAATGGTCGGGTCGACCACCTTGACCCAATCGTCGGTCTCTGCTGCTGCCAAGCCACGATGCCCGTACTTGGCAAATGGACCAGAGGATGTTGGAGACCGGTCATTTGCATAGAGAACGTGGCATGCGCTGCAACCGCTGCTGCGATAGTCTCCAGGATGATCGTTTGTTCCTAGGAAGTTGAGCGTGGGGTCAAGCAGACGCGTCTTTTGCAATCCGATGAAGACTGGGTCCGTCCGATTATCGGTCCCCAATCCGCGCGTGCTCAATCGTTCCCGAGGGCGGCCTGGCTCTTCCAGACGCTCTGGGACGCCAATCTCCGCGCGAAATCGCCCGCCTCTCTCGAAAATCCGCAAAATGTTCCCGGGCTGAGAGGCCTCAAAACGAGGCAAGGGATCCAGGAAAGGGACCATCCCCTTAAAATCGATTTCATACTGGCTCGGAGCAGGCACGTTCTGCATACGCTGCGACCTGCCGTCCATCGAGTAGCTTTCACCGTACCGCGCCCATTTGTTGGGTACCGATCCATTGTTGTAAAGGGCCGCGCCCCATAACATGCAACCGTGAGTCATCATGCTCTTGCGAAGCTGCAACACCTCGTTGGCATGGCACTGACCGCACGCAATATGAGCAACCCTCAAATCACCTGGATTCACGAATCGGATGAACTCGGGACTCTCGTGATTGAGAAGGGTGTAACTGCGGACAGGGTTCGCGGAAGTAGGCCACAAGGTTGGATACTTAGGCTGTACGTGCGACAGCGTCTTTGTGAATGCATATGGGTTCCCACCGTGGCAATCCACACAGCCGATATTCACAGTGTTCGGTGGATGCATCGTGCCAACGTCCGTGTGGCAGTGGATGCAAGATTGACTCTTGATCGCAGCGTCCTCTTTCGATTGACGATACATGTCCAAGCCCAGCAAATCCTGGGGTATTGGAAAGGAATCATTGCCAGCAATTCCAAGTGCGCGCGCAGGCCCCCAAGGATCGCTTCCTACCGGTGGCGGAACACTCGGCACATGGAACTTTGAGCCAGGCGTCTGCAACGGCTTGGCGGTCTGCCCCGAGGAGACAGACGCAAAAGAAATCTGAAAAGCAAACAGCAAAATGAGGAACGCCACTCTTTGAATCGTTCCGCTCGTGCTGTCCTGTCTTCGATCAACCTGAGGGAATCGTTTCATGGGCTAGTACTCGAATGTTGCCTCAAGGAATCCTGCTGCTAAGTTGGGAACGCCCCCGTTGAGTGGTTGGTACAGATCCCGGAAGCCTTTCCCGACAACCAGACCCGACACTCCACCCACAAAGACAACGTTGTTGTTGAGGAGAGGACGATACTCAATTCCAGAACTCAAATCCAGACCGATTTGGCTCCGTATGTTGCTCTGAAAGGTGTAGGTCTCCAAAGTCCCAGTGTGATGGAACCAGAGATAGTTCGCGTTGTTGATCCACTTGACCGTCGGAGTCAGATCCGCATCAAAGCCAGCATTCACCAGATGAATACCAGGATTCACAAAGTTGGTCTGCCCTTGAAACTTGCTCGACCGCAAATCCGGAACCAAACTCTGTCGCTGAACCAGATTGACTCCGAAGAGTCTGATTTGCTGTCTATTCCAGTAACTGAACTCGCCACCCGCGAAGTTCGGGTTGTCCATGATCGTGTCAAAGCCTGTCGCGTCGTCATCGTTCGGGTCGGCATCCCCGGAGGCAAAGAAGTAGGACGCTCGAAATCTGGCCCAGTCGCGGTCGTAGGACAACTCAAGGGCCGCCATCATCGCCGATATTGTCTGCGGCTTGCCAGCTAATGGATTCAGTTCATCATGACCCGTAACATAGTAC
>CAYXFO010000194.1:3284-8174 GCA_964464255.1 uncultured Pirellula sp. | reverse complement strand
CGTAGAGACTGCGGCTCGGATAGACACCTGGGGCGTCTTCGGCATACCAGCGATCGAGTACAGCGAGCCAGCCTTGGAAATCCTTGACGCGCACGAACTCGTCTCGAACCTGTAGCCCCAGGGGATGGGATGCAGAGTATTTGATACCGAACTTGCGCATCGGGACACCGGCTCGCTCGGCGCCGTAGAGTTGCTCGGCAAGTCGGAAATGTTCGAGCATGACTTCGCGTTGCTCGAGGACACTCGGCGGCGGAGGGGGTTCGCGGCCTGCAAAGATCGCGAGGGCTTGGCGAAAGATCCACGGGTTTCCGATACAACCACGTGCGACGGTGACTCCATCGATGCCCGTCTGCCGCATCATCCGCAAACAGTCCTCAGCGCTGAACAAGTCGCCGCTGCCGAGAATAACTCGATTGGGGCCAACGTGCTGTTTCACCTGGGTCAAGAATTCCCAACGGCTCGGACCCACATACCGTTGTTCGACCGTTCGACCATGAACTGTGATGGCATCGATGCCGTATGCGAATGCTCCATCGAGAATTTCATAGAATCGATCGCGGCTCTCCTGAGTGTCATCGATGCCTCGTCGCATCTTGATCGTGACGGGAATATCCGAAGGAACTCGGTCGCGAGTTCTTCGAACAATTTCGAGAGCGACGCTGGGTTGGCTGAGATGAAATCCTCCTCGGCATCTTCCGAGCACTTTGCGGACGGGACAGCCAAAGTTGATATCGATGACTGCGAACCCTGCTTCGACCAGTTTTTGGGCACCGAGCGCGAACTGTTCTGGTTCCGCGCCCATCAATTGTCCGGCGACCGGATGCTCTTCGGGGGTGTTGTACAGGAAGTGTTGGGTCTTTTTCCGATCCTTGAGACTGACCAGAAACTGATCGAGCATCACTTCGCACAACGAATAGGAGGCACCGTGACGCCGCGCGATGATGCGCATGGGCCAATCGCTGTAGCCGCTCAGAGCGGCCTGAACCACAGGGAACCCGATGCGGACGCGACCTATCTTCAGCGGTCGGATGCCATGAACATATTCCCCGGGTTCGCTGTTGGTTGCGATGGAGTCGATCGTTGAAGGGTTCATGCAGGAGTTGGGTTGGCTTGTTCGAGGGCTTGTCGTACCTGGAGTGCAACCGAGTGCCAATCTCCGACGCGAGGCTGACGAAACAATCGCAACGTGGGATACCAAGGGCTATCCTCGCGATTGAGCAACCAGCGCCAATCGGGAGTATAGCCGAGCATCACCATCGTAGGCCGAGCCAGTGCTCCTGCCAAATGCGCGAGCGATGTATCGCTGGTCACGATCCAATCCAAGTGGTGCAAAATCGCAGAGGTGTCCATGAATGCACCGCTGGATTGATCGAGATTGTCGGGCAGCGCATAAATTGGCTGGTTCCCTTTCCAAACCTGGACTTGCTCACTCCCCTTACCGAACTGCAGGCTGATCAGTTGGATCCCCGCCACATCGCAAAGGGGCTCGAGTTCCTTCAGGGGAAAGGATCGGAACATATCGGCTTGATGGTCCGCATTCCCTTGCCACACCAATCCCACCCGCATACGGGCCGGGGGAAGAATGCGATTGAGTTGAGCTCGCCAGTAGGAAACCAGATTTTCCGGGATTCGGATGTAGGGAACATCGGCGGGGATATTGTCCGCGCGGATACCGAGGACATCGGCAACATCGAGCAGTGAGCAGTGGTAATCGAAGGGTTCGCTCACCGTCCACGTATTGGGGACGATGCTATCGATACCCGGGCATCCTTGAAGGAGCGCCAATAGCTGCGGCTGCATGTTCAGGATCGTACGGGCTCCTCGATCCTTGAGAACGTTGGCAAAGCGGACGAAGTGGATCGTGTCGCCTAAACCTTGTTCGCTGTAGAGGAGAATCGTCTTGCCTTTGAGGTCTTGGCCCGTCCACTTGGGTTGCGGGTAACGATGCTGTATCGCTTCGCGGCACTGCCATCGATATCGATATTCGCGCCATCCCTCTTCGAAATTTCCCTGTAGCAGATGGATGACCCCGAGGTTGCGATGGAGCTCGGCATCATCCGGTTGCAATTTCATCGCTTGGTAGTAGTACTTGAACGCGAGATCGATTCTTCCAGACCATGCGTGCAGGGTGCCGCGATTGCGATAGGCATTGAAGTACCCGGGCTGCTGATCGATCGCCTTTTGAAACGCAGCGTCCGATTCCTCGATACGCCCGAGATAGCGAAGCGTATTTCCCATGTTGTTCAAAGCGATCGGGAAATGAGACTGCAACTTGAGAGCCTGCTCATACGCCATCACAGCATTGGCGTATTGTCGCAAATCATGCAGTGCTATCCCGAGATAACACCACGCGACCGCGTTGTGGGGTTCTCGATTGGCTACGTCGCGATACACCTCAAAGGCTTTTGATGTGTTCCCTTTTTGGTGGATGTCCCAAGCTTTCAGGAGAATTTCCTCGGTGGATGGCATCTCGATATGCTCTGCACGTTCAGGTCGATGGTTTTGCACTGGGCGCTGACTTATGGAAATAAGATAGCAGCGCTGGCAACAAAAAGAGATCGCAAAGGAGGGCTACGACGAGAGTGATGATACCGAGCGAAGCGAATACGCGGTGATCTTTGGTATCGCTGAACAGCACCGACGAAAAACCGGCTACCAAGACAACCGTTGTCATGATCAACCCGACACCTACCCTTTGGAAAGAATCCTCAATCACTTGGCGATGGTCTTTGCCTGACTTGAGTTCCTCGGTGTAACGAGAGAGGAAGTGGATCGTATCGTCGACCGCGATTCCAAGGCAGATTGTGAAGCAGCAGACGCTGACAATCTCTAGGGGTTGGTTCGTGAACACCATATACGCCGCAGCGCTCAGAAGCGGCAGCAAATTCGGGATGACGGCGATCAAGCCCAATCGCAACGATCGATAGGCGATGGCCATGACTCCGAAGATGACTACGGCAGCGCTGCCCAGGCTTGAGGTCAGGTCGGATACGACCTTGAACAAATTCTGCCATCTCCAGATCGCATCACCTTGCATCTCCAACGTGAGACCGGGATGATTCGACTCGATTCCTTGGAGTGATTTTTCGATCCGTTCGAACGTCGATTTATAGGTAGCGGTTCCGAGGTCTTGGCAACGAAACGTGACCTTCGCCTGACCCTTATCCGGTGTGTAGATCGCTTGCTTGAGCGGCGGTGGCAACAGTTGGGCCATCGATAACTTATCGACCGCCGAGCCTTCGCCAGGGAGCGCGTCCAGCAATCGCGCTAGGGACAGAGGATGGCCTATGAGAGGCTCGGTTTTCAATACGTCCTCGACTTCGCTGAGGATGGGAACGATTTGCTCTTCGGTCCATTGGTTCGGATCCCATTGGACTTGGATAGTGCAAACTTCTAGGCCACCCATTGCGCGATCCAAGTGGGCCATCGATTGCTGAATATCGCTCCCTGTGGGTAGCGAGCTCGATTTGCGATCATCCGGTTTCAGGGATGCAGCGAACCAACCTAACCCGAGTGTAAACAAGATAGCGAAGTAGGAAACCCATCGATCGCGACGCATGATCGCGCCGACCACGGGGCCCACCCGATCCAAGTTGCGGTCCAGGAAGTCCTGTTGCGCTCCCCGTGCGAAACGTCGACTCCAACGAGTGGCACAAAACAAAGGGATAACCAACATCACCGATAACCAAGTCATGAAGACACCGATCACACACGACCAGCCGAACTCGCGCACGATCTCATGGCTCGCCCAACCGAGCGACCCCATTCCGATGGCGGTGGTCAGCGAGGTCAAGAAGCATGCCAACCCTACCACCTCGAGCGTATGCCTACATGCTGCTCGCGGCTCCATCCCATCGCGCATACTCTTTCGAATGTGGATCATCATGTGCACCCCGTCGGTGAAGCCGACCAGACTCAGCAAGACCGGAAGAATGACGAACGAGAAGGGGTTGTCTTGCCAATCAAAATATCGAAGCAATCCCAAGGTCCAAAAGACCCCGGTCACGGGAGCTGCCGCAACCACCAAGACCACGGACAATCCTCGAAACAGAATCGCTGCCATACCGAGGATCATGGTGTACGCAATGAGCTGATAGCGAACTTCGTTTTGGCGATTGTTGCGGCTGACCATCAATCGAAAGGGTACCGCTCCTGTGACATGGAACTCCATCGGAACATCGGGGAACTGACTTGCCGCTTGTTTGGCTGCTGCGAGAAGTGGAGCGACGCAGTCATCGTCTTGACGAACAAAGACCCAATCGTACTGGACTTCGATGAGCGCGGTATTCGCATCGGGAGAGAGCATTTGCCCGACAACCAGCGGATGGTTGATCGCCTTTTGTTTTGAAGCCTCGAATCGTTGAGTCGTCGCATGCCCGCGCGGCAGGATCGGTTCGGCAAGGCCAAAGATATTGAGCGGCGGCGCCTCATCGAGCGATCGCGCAGCGGCGACAACATCCAATTGTCGGATGTTTTCTACGACTTGCCTGAAGGCCGCTGCGCCGTCGGGGGTGAAGATACTCGGCGACTTCACGACCAACACCGCATCCGACCGACCGCCGGAGATGCGACCGCGTCGTCGCGGTTGCGAGGGACGCTGCGGTTCATTGGACGGTGATACGCCCGATTCCTCGGCGACTTCCGCAGGGGTACCCTTGAGCCATGCCATCCATCGCGTTGGCCAGGCCGGATCGAGATACCCGCCGATCGCAATGGCCGAGATCGCGATGATGGCGATCAAACAGGTCTTCGGATAATCGATGACCTTGGAAAACAGACGGGCGAAGAATGTCAGTTGGCGGCGATCGTCGTCCGCATGAAGATTATCGGCCACGACGTTCATCCACTGCTTGAATCAGTTCCTCGCGCGTGATGTAACGATCCTGGTCC
>CAYXFO010000194.1:0-3274 GCA_964464255.1 uncultured Pirellula sp. | reverse complement strand
GGAAAAGAGAAATCGCGAACCACCGAGGTAGCTTCTTCTCGAGACACTTTGCCGTCCCCGTCTCGGTCCATCGATCGAATGAACTCGTCGGCATAGGCCACGGCCTTGGCGGATGGTTCGGAGGATTGTGAAGCCGTTGACGAGTTGGTATCGCTAGATCTTGCCGACTCCTGGACCGTGCGTGGCCGAGCAACCTCGAAGAAGGCTACCGCCATCTCCTCCCACGTTTGATCGCCCCACATTACATACTCTTCCGGATCGGGATTGAACGGATTGCCGGTGGAGTTATCGAACGAGACGGTGAAGTCGAGTCCATCGAACTTGCCCAATGGGATCCGGTCGGAGAATTCGTACGTATGCTGCCAATTGAAATCGTATCTGGGGACACGAAGGAGAATCGTCTCGCCAGAAGTATCCCGCGAACGAAGTTCGAACGATTTACCGCGAAGGTGCATGTGGGGCGAAACGGCCAGCAACTCGCCGTTGGGAGGAAGACGGTTCAAACGTCCCTCCACGCGATGATCGGAAACTCCGGGCGGGATTTCAAAATCCTGGTCCAGCCCCGCGAGAGTGAAGACTTCATGAGTCACCCTCTTTTCATCGACGAACGTCATGCCGATCTTGGACAGATCCTGCGTTTCGCGGCCGTTGGGAGTGTAGTGCATTTGAAAGACCAGCTTCGAGCCAGCGGGAAGGCGACGGGCATAACCCTCCGGAAAACGAGTGGCCATTTGACCGGGTACATAGGCAGTCAACCATCCGATCCCTTGAAAATCGACATCATCTGGTGGCCGAATGAAGACGATGGCATGATGCACGACAGCTGCATCGCCGGGAATCACCTGCGCTGCGGAGACCCAACGATCTTCGGTTAACTTCGGATCGACCACGAAGTATTGGTACTCCACGGCGCCCGTTGCAGGTATCGAATACGGAGTCTTTCGCATGTCGACGATCAAATCGGGATCGCGTTCCAATCGCCAACCCGATGCGATGGCGGGAGGAGTGGGAGCATCTTCGATGCGTCCCATCGGTGCCCCGGCGCGCACCCAGGTTCGAACCAACTCGATCTCTTCATGCTTCATCGATCGCGTGTTCTTGAATGAACCATGATTGGGATCCGCATGCCAGGGTGGCATACGACCAGAGTCGATGACCTCCAAGATCATCTCTGACCATCCGCGTACTTCGTTGAAGTCGGTGATGTCGAACGGTCCAATTTCCCCGGAACGATGGCATTCGGCGCAGTGTCGATACAGGACGGGAGCGACGTCTTTCGCAAAAGTGATAGGGTTATCGGACGATGGATCGGTTTCCCACGTGATCAAACATCCGGTCGGTTCCGTGACCGTGACATTGGGTTCCCGTCCTTCGAGGAGAGCCGCAAGAGCATCGTTGAGTTCCGAGTGGAGCGACTTGGATCGCTTCACACCTGGGGCATATTGGTCATCGATCCGGCCACGATAATGAATGAGCCCTTGCCGATCTACGACGACCACTTCGGCCGTCCGGGTGGCCTGCCAAGCTTTGGCGATCGATTGGTCGGCGTCCTTGATGATTGGAAACTGAATACCCAAGTCCTTCGCAAAGGCTCGAATGTCCTCGGCCGAATCGTGTGAGTTGCTGATAACTCCCACCCATTGGACCGAACCTTTCGAGGCTGGGGACCGATCGACAGCATCGGCCAACTCTTGCAGTCGAACTCCATAGAGCCGGGCGACCGGGCACTCGCAACCTAAAAAGGCCATGACGCGATATCGAGGCCCTTCCTGCCAAGCAACCTTCTGACCGGCAACGTCTTCCCAGACCGCATCGTTTCGCGTGGGGGGAGACTCGGCATGCAGAGGACCGGCACCAACAACCAGAAGGGATAGCACCGCGAGGGTGCCCAGACGAAGATTTTGATAACAGCTTGACATAGATTCTATTCGACCTGGGATTTTGGGATGGGTTGGTCAGGAATGCGCGGTTTTGCACCAGTGGTTTTATAGCCAAACTGGCAAGCTTAGAACCATAGTAACGATTTTGATAGCCTTACTTTAGGCATTTCCGGAAGCTTTGGTAAATTGCGAGTTTCCGGCAGATGATGTAGGGCTGGTATTCCAGGAATCAACGGAGAGTACGGCAAAGACCGAAACAAGGGAAGAATCGATACTTCCTCGCGGTAGGACCCTTTCCTAATGAATTCTTCATCGTTGCCGAAGTCGCGTTCTATTTTGAAATCGCGATTGCGAGCTTGGATCCGGAATGGATGCCTGGCTTCGGTCGCGTTCACGTTAGGGACTGCGCCCAACATCGCTTGCAACCGAGCCCATTATCGCACGCGTGCGGACCAGGAAGTCAATCAACTGATCAGCGAAAAGATTCGCGATGCCTGCGCGCCGGAAATCCGCTCCGTTCAGGTGGATCCGACATCGCGTATGTTCGATCCGTTCAACCCAGACCGACCGCCTATGCCGGAGGACGATGGAGTCGCCGCACAGTACATGCGGGTGCTCAATGGCAAGAAGCATTACCCCCTTTGGGACGTGAACGGTCGAACCAATACGGCTGAGAATCCGATTTGGTGGCAGTATCTGCCGCTCGATGAGCGGGGGGTACTGGTGATCGATGCCAATACAGCCGTCAGGCTCGCATCGCTGCACAACCCAACCTATCAATCGCGGATCGAAACACTCTATCTGTCGGCGTTGGACGTTAGCACCGAGAGGTTTCGGTTCAGCAATCAACTGTTCGCTGGTTACTCGAACTTTTACACAGCTAATGGAAGTCTTCGTGGTTCTTCCACAATTTCTTCTAACTTGTTCTCGACGGGAGTTGGCACGACGGGGGCCATCGGCAACCGTGGGATCGGCATGCGTCGTCGATTCACGACAGGAGCCGATCTGATCGTCGGCATGGCGAACAATATCACATGGAATCTGACAGGACCGACGACAGAGAGCGCGAACTCTCTCATCGATTTCACGTTCCTGCAACCATTGCTGCGCAACGGTGGTCGAGATGTTGTACTTGAAACCCTCACTCTTTCGGAGCGAACACTGCTTTACAACGTTCGAGCTTTTGAACGTTATCGAACCGGTTTCTATGTGACCGTCACGGTCGGTCGAGGTGCAGAGCCTGGTCCAACGCGGCGTGGTGGGTTGCAAGGGGATGCTGGTTTGACTGGCTTTACGGGTCTAGGTGGCGGTTTCGGCGCTCTCGGCAATACGCTTGGTGGAGGTGGTGGCGGTGGTGGCGGTGGCGGCGGTGCAACGGGTGGTGGAGCCGGGGG
>CAYXFO010000193.1:0-8223 GCA_964464255.1 uncultured Pirellula sp. | reverse complement strand
CCTCGATCTGCGCCGGGAACACCGCGTGGCCGCTGAGACGATAGTTGATGCTCGCGACCGCGTAGCCGCGTTCCGTGTAGCCGTTGCGCAAAGGCGGGCAACCTTCCTTGCTGCCGTTCTGCCAGCCGCCGCCGTGAATCCAGATGATCAAGGGCAACGGTTCGTCCGCCTTCTCCGGCACGAACAAATCGAGCTTCTGCCGCTCGTGCCCGTTGACGACGTAGGCGAGGTCGCGATGCGCTTTCACTCCTTGCGGGACGCGCGCAACGGGCGTGGCGCCACCGGGACGGGGTTGAGCGGCGGCGGGTTGATTGAACATCACAGTGGCGGTGATCACGAGCAGCGGGGCAAGGAATCGAATGGCCATGGGAGGAGTGCTTACAGCATGGGATAAAGAACGGATTCACCGAGCCGACGGGATAGAGCTACCATCAGAAGTCGGCCGACCGTCGGCTTCGGTGCAATCCTTTGTTCGTTGCTTCGATTGGTAGATGGGACGTCCTGATTCAAGTGCACGTTTCCGCGCCGCCTCAACGTAGGCATGCAGGTCTCCACCGTGCTCGGCCAAGAGTTTCTCGCGTATGGCATGAATCTCGTCCAGTATTGGATTAGATGTCATTCTCAGGGTCTCCCAAAAATTGAATCGGTGTGCAGACCAAAATCCGTGGCAGTTGCAGATCTTCCAATAGACGATAGAGTCGCGGAAGTTCGGTTGCGCTCGCGATGTGGCGGCAATTTTGTGTCAATAAGTAGTCTACTCCAGCTAGCACGGCGGAGGCAACATGCAAAGCGTCCAATCTCGCCTTGTGCGGCATCATGCAACCGATGACGATTTTGTCGGCGAGTGATTCCACGTCCGGGTCAGGCAACAAAAGACCAACATTCTCCAGGGTGGCCATCCTCCGTTTGGCCGCATCGGGGTCGCCACGAGATGCTTCGTCAATGACGAATTGCGACGTTACCAGTTGAAATTTCGGAGCCTCCGTTTCAAGCCATTGCTTCGCTTGAGCCTGCAGAGCCGCAATTGCGGGATTCTTGCTCGGCCATGCAGTCGCGTGGCTAATGACTGAAGTTTCGATGTAGACGGTATCCATGTACGAATTCTATCGCACCGAACGACGACCATCACCGAGTGGCCGCCAAAAAAGTCACCATGTCAAGCGCCGTCGACCGGCCACTTCGGTGCATGGTTTTGTTCTGGCTGTTCGTCGTGCTCGTGCTCGATCGATCATGGGATTATACGATTTCGGTTCGGTCGATGCGCGGGTTCGATGCGAGTTTGCAATGCGATGGACGAAGGGGGATCGGAATCACGGCCTGCGGGATGAGCCGATGAACTAGATCCCTCGTGACGAGGATCGTAAGGCTGCTATGCCATCGAGCCGATCGATTACGAGCACGAGCACCGTCCGACACAGCGGACTGAGCACGAGCACGATGGGATCCTGTGGTCGCGAGGGCCAGAACAACGCCCTAACCATTCGTCGAGCAACGCATTTTGCCATCGCACGATGAGTGGTCAGTCACGCTAAGCCTCATCGGCTTGCGTTCCCATCAGCAGTCGGACCGCTTGCTCGACATTTTCCTGTCGCATCAGCGACTCGCCAACCAAGATCGCGTCAACGCCCGCTTCCTCGAGTCTTTGAACCTCAGCGGCCGTAAAAATGCCGCTTTCGGCTACCAACGTGACATGGGTTGGAATCCGTGGACGAAGACGAATCACGTGCTCCAAGTCGACCGCGAAGGTCCTGAGATCGCGATTATTCACCCCCACGAGCGTCGATCCCGCAGCAAGGACGCGGTCCAAATGGATAGGGTCATAGAGTTCCACCAGGGCCGTCATCCCTAAGCCAGTAATGCATTCGTACAAACGCGGCAACTCGTCGCCCGGCAAACATTCCGCAATCAAGAGGACGGCGTCGGCGCCTGCAACACGCGCTTCGTAGACTTGGTATTCATCGAGAATAAAGTCTTTGCGCAGGACCGGGATCGATACGGTTTGCCGGATTCGGGTGAGGTAATCCAACTGGCCTTGGAAAAAGGGCTCATCGGTCAAGACGCTGATCGCCGCCGCTCCGCCTGCCTCGTAAGCGCGAGCGATATCGACAGGCTGGAATTGAGGTCGGATGATTCCTTTGGAAGGGCTCGCCTTTTTGACTTCTGCAAGGAGCCGTATTCTCTCATGCCGCTTAAGAGCCTCGGCAAAGTTCCTGATCTCCGGCGCAGTCGCAATGGCATCTTTCAGCGCCTGCAAATCGCGCCTCTGCTTGACCAGAGCGATCTCCTCGCGCTTGTTGGCGACGATTCGGTCGAGCACGGTATTCATGCTCAAGTCAAATCCGAATCGAAGACTCGAACCTGTTTCCAACCGGGCTTCTGCTCTTCAATGAACTTTAAGTGACGCGGTTCGGTCTGGTACTTGTCGTGCGACTCTTTGCTGTCGAAGACCACATTCAAACAAACGTGGTATCCGAGGTCATTTACAGGCCGGGATAATTCCCGATTGAGCGTTCCGACGGAAAAGTAAACCACCCCTTCGTGGCCACTGAGGTATTCGTGGCATGCGGCCACTAGACCTTGAACGCTTTCCGGCGAGGGATCGTGAAGGGTGAAGTAGACCATATGCGAGTTGAGACATGATTCGAATCTTGAGAAAAATAGAAGCTTAGTACATGCGGCCGATTGATTTAACTCGATGCAATCGCTGTCGAGTTCAACTCGTAGGTGCGTGCGGATGCTAGCCCCTGGCGATGATTGATTTGAGCAACCTGGTACAGTTTCTGACCGAAGGGAGTTGGATACTGTCCAGTGATACAGGCTTGACACAATTGCGATGCTGGCAGATCGATTGCGCGAGCGATGGAATCCACGGGCAGATACCTCAGAGAATCGCATTCTAGGTCCTCAGCCATGCGACGTTGCACCTCATCGTCGATTTCGCCGTTGTTCAAAAACCGAGGAGCATACAGTTCAGCGATCGTGGACATATCGATGCCGTAGAAGCAGGGAGCTACTATCGGGGGACAAGCTACCCGAACATGGATTTCGCGAGCTCCACCGAGTTCGCGAATTCGCTTCAGCAAGACCTTCATCGTTGTCGAGCGAACGATGGAATCCTCGACCAGAATGACGCGTTTGCCTTCGAGCACCTCTCGAAGGGGCGTATATTTCATGGCAGCCGAAACTTTTCGTGCGCGGTTTCCCTCGATGAATGTTCGACCCGAATAGCGATTGCGGATCAGTCCCTCGCGGCATGGAATACGAAGCCGATATGCCATCGCATCAGCCGCAGCCTTGCTGGTGTCGGGAACGGGAACGACAATGGTGTCGCTGTCTAGTGGAATCTCGTTGCGAGCCAGCTCGATTCTTGCGAGTTCCTCTCCCAATCGTGTTCGCGACAAGTAAACACTTCGATCATCGAGCGTACTGGCGACATTCGCAAAGTAAATCCACTCAAAGAAGCAGTGCGCTGTATTCCGGACTTCCGAGTATCTGTGCGTTGAAACGCCGGTTTCATTAACACGGATGCAAGTTCCCGGGGGAACGGACTGGATTGCAGAGCGTGTGAAGCCGAGGTTCAAAAGGGCAACACTCTCGCTGGCTGCCGCGAACAACGAACCGTCGAATGCGTAGCAAAGTGGCTTGATCCCCTGAGGATCCCTCGCCAGCATCAACTCGCCCTTAGCGTTCAGCAACGCTAACGAGTATGCACCGTCAAAGTTCTTGGCGGCGGCGGAAAAAACATCGACCAGATCCTTGTTCGGACTGATGGTCAATTCCCGTCCCAGTTCATGGAGAATGATCTCCGTGTCGGTGTCGCGGGCCAGATGGTGATCACCCTCACGGGTCAGGCGTTCCTTGAGTTCATTGTAGTTTGCCAGTTGGCCATTAAAGCAAAAGCTGAACCATTTGTGCTTGTGAATATGCTGACGCTCAAAGGGCTGTGCGTAATTTCGATCATCCTGGCCGCAGGTGGCATACCGCACATGACCGATGGATGCTGGACCTGCAAGTTGTTGCATGATCGATTCGTGTTTGCCGCGATGGGACAGGCGAAACACTTCGCTTACCGTGCCGATATCCTTGTGTGTCTCGAGCAACTGCGAGCGATGCGCGTTGTAGGTGGTCATTCCCGCCGCGAGTTGACCTCGATTCTGTATGTCTTGCAGCATTCGAGGCAACAAGAACGAAGCACAATCGCGTCCTACATCGGCGCACAAAGGGCTTTCGGTAACCGAGGGGAGGTGGTAGACGGCTGCTACCCCGCACTCATGATGGAGTTCACTCATAGATTTCGACACTTCGAGGAACGGTACTCAAACCGCCAGTCATCGTAGCCGAATCGATGAGAATGGGGAACGGCCTGAGCTCAGGAAGCGATCCAATCGGAGATAATGCGTCCTTTGGTATCGGTTAGTCGGAAATCGCGACCGGCATGCCTGTAGGTCAGTTGCTCATGGTCCATACCGAGCAGGGCGAGCAACGTTGCATGAAAATCAACGATCGGTACCGGATTCTCGGTTGCTTCGACCCCGAAATCACCGCTGGATCCATAGTGTTGTCCCTGAACGGCACCTCCCCCTGCCATCCAGAGGCTGAAGGCCTTGTGATTGTGATCCCGCCCATCTCTTCCCTGTGCGTAGGGGGTACGCCCGAATTCCCCAGTCCAGACAACCAGCGTTTCATCCAGCAATCCGCGACTCTTAAGATCGGACAAGAGGCCAAACAACGGGCGATCGATTGCTGTGCAGTTTTTGGTCAATGCATCGACGATATTGCTGTGATGGTCCCAACTGCCGTGCGTGATTTCCACGAATCGGACACCGGATTCCACCATTTTTCGTGCAATGAGGCACTTGCTGCCAAAGTTCTTGGTATCGTTGCGATCCAGTCCATACAGTTTTCGGGTCGCTTCGGTTTCGGAACCCAAGTCCAAGACGCGAGGCAATTCGGATTGCATCTTGAAAGCAAGTTCATACGAATGGATGACCCCTTCAATTTCTGCATCGCCTGGATCGAGTTGGTTCTTCCTTTGGTTCATGGACTGGATGAACTCCAATTCCCTCCTCTGCCGTGCCTCACCTGCCAAGGGTGACAGATTCGCAACCTGGGATTTGTCGACCTCGCGGCTCTCGCTACCGAGCCGCATCCCTTGATAGCTTGCTGGCAGAAACGCGTTTCCATAGTTTTGAGCTCCCCCCACACCGCCACCGCCAATGCTGATAAAGCCGGGGAGACTATCGTTGCCGCTGCCAAGACCATACAGGACCCAAGAACCGAGGCTGGGGCGGATGAATTGGCTCGTGCCTGTGTGCATGCGAACCGATGCTTGCGGGTGAGCAGGCACATCGGTTTGCATGGAGTTCACGATCAACAGATCGTCGGCCATGCTCCCCAATTCGGGAAACAATTCGGAAATCCAAAGTCCGGATTGGCCTCGCTGTTCGAACTTCCAAGGGGACTTCATCCACTTGCTTCCCGGTCGCGGACCTGGAGTCCCGTCTGCCTTTTGCAGTTCAGGTTTGTAGTCGAATGTGTCGACGTGTGAGGGACCACCCTTCATGTTCAGGAAAATAACTCTCTTCGCTTTGCCTGTGGATAGGGAGGGACGCTTGGTCGCTCCGTGCGATTGATTTACGAATTGCGATTGAGCCACGAGAGCGGAGAAGGCGAGCCAACCAAAACCGCAACCGGAACTCTTCAGCCATGTGCGGCGTTGAAACATAGGGCTTGTAGTCATGTTTTTATCCTCAGTCTAAATAGCGATAT
The DNA here is from genome assembly GCA_964464255.1 of uncultured Pirellula sp. GTDB lineage: Bacteria > Planctomycetota > Planctomycetia > Pirellulales > Pirellulaceae > JBKCUI01. The sequence goes on along the minus strand of CAYXFO010000193.1, from coordinate 2,454 downwards.
TCAGCCGTTGCGATCAATCCGCGAACGATGCTGATCCATCCGGCATCCCCCGCATCCGAGCCTGTCCAAAGATTCCGCGCCCACTCCAACTCCTCATTGGCTGGAGGTCGCGAGAGCAACATTTGCCAAAGGAGCGTCGCTCTTTCGTCGAAGTTCTGGGTTCCACGTCCAGGGATCCTCTGCGTCACTGTTTTGACCACTGCAGCAGCATGCCCTGCGACTTGTGGACTGTTGAGCAAAAACAACGACTGCGAAGGAACGTTCGTCGACTCCCGGATCCCTTGAACGAAGCTACCGTCGGGCAAATCGAATAGCTCAAGCACTTCCGGACTCTGAGAGCGGGGGAGAGACAAGTAAACCGAGCGGCAAACATCGTCGGAGATGATTTCCCCCTTTTCTCGTTTGCGTCCCAGCCCCTTATCGATTTTGGTGCTGCAGTGCTTAGCCATGGTCGTAGCCAGAGGGCGCGATGTTTCCAGTTTACCGGCTACGAAGAGCAATGAATCCCGCATCTCTTCGGCGCCAAGCCGGCGTCGCTTGCCTCGCCAGTACAAGCGGTTCTCGGGATCCTTGGTGATCGCGGAATCCACGGCTGGGCTCTCCTTTGGTAAAACCGAAGTGAGCTGATAGGTGCGGCTCGTTGCAATGGTTCGGATCAATTGCTTCACGTTCCAACCGTTATCCCGCAGTTGTATCGCTAAGTGATCGAGCAACTCAGGATGGCTCGGTTCCGATCCCGTCGTGCCGAAGTTGTCGACAGTATCCACGATCCCCTGTCCCATCATCCAATACCAAACTCGATTCGCAGCAACCCGCGGAGTGAGTGGATTCTCAGGGCTCACCATCCACTGAGCCAATTCAAGCCGTCCGCTGGTTCCATCAGGTATTGAGAATCGACTGGAGTCTCCACAAAAATCGGGAACCGACCTGGGGATGCGTTCTCCCGGCATCCCGATTTCGCCGCGTGCGAAGAAGGGGCTATCTGCGATCGCCGCGAATGACGGGCGACGGCCGTTGGGGTTGTTGTTTGGCTTCTTCAGAGTCTTGGTTTGCTTAGATTGACGCTGATCGCTTTCCGAAGCGGGAGGCTTATCAACGACTCCCATCCCCAAGGGACGAGGCATCCCCTCGGTATCGACAAAATCCAGTTGAGACTCCAGATCCCTGATTGAATTGCTGACCTTACGAAGCTCGGCCTGAGTGTTGCGATTGAAGGGCTTTCCTTCGGACATCAGCTTGCGTTGGGATTTCACTTCCTCCTCAAGCGTATCGCGTTGTTTCTGCAGTTCAGAGAGTTTTTCACGCTTTTGTGCGACCTCTTCTGGGGCCCAAGGACTAGGTAACTCGGTCACGGATGGGTCTTTGGGCAATATCAATGCCGGTGCACCGGTCCGCGGGTTGTTTCCTCCCACAGCACCAAATCGAGTCTCTGTTGACAAGAAGATACCCGCAAGTGCGGTGTATTCGCGTTGTGTGATCGGGTCGAATTTATGGTCGTGGCATCGAGCACAAGCAAACGTCGTCCCCATCATTGCTTGGAACAATGTATCGATTTGTTCGTCCGCTTGGTCGACCGCGAACTGCAGCGGGTTGCCTTCATTCAAATTGCGAGAACCGATTGCCAAAAAACCAGTCGCAATCAAATTCGATGCTCTCTCCGCATCGTTCGCATGTGGAAGCTGATCGCCAGCAATTTGAGCGACGAGGAAACGATCGAAGGGCATGTTGTTTTCGAACGCGTCGATTACCCAGTCGCGATAGCGCCAAGCGTGGTTGTAGGGTATATTGACCTCGCGGCCACTTGATTCTCCGTAGCGAGCGACATCCAGCCAGTGTCGCCCCCAGTGCGCACTAAAATCCTCGCTTTCCAAGAGAAGGTCGACAACGATTTCGATCGCTTCTTTTCGGGACTTGGTTTGGATCAAATCCGTGAATGCGTTGATGTCTTCGATGGTCGGGGGCAGGCCGGTGATATCGAAATGGAGTCGACGCAGTAGGGTGGCGGGCTCTGCATCAACCAGCGGTGCGATCTCCGCCTTTCGGAGCGATCTCTCCACCCAGCGATCAATGTGATTCCAAGCCCACTGCGATTCAGGGTCGGCGTCGGAATCGCTCTTCTTCAAAGGTTGGTAGGCCCACCAATCGGACGGTTCCTCCCGTTTATCACCTGCGAGCATGTGTTCCGGTTCTTCGCGCGGGTCGGGTGCTCCCATCCGAATCCACTGCTTCAATATCTTGATTTCGGCATCGGAAAGTCTGCCCCCTTCGCTCTCAGGGGGCATTTGCAATTGTTTGTCCCGGTACTCCACGGCACGAATCAGCATGCTCGTTTCTGGGTCCCCGGAAACTATGGCCGGTCCACCGGTTCCCCCTCGCAAAACAGCTTCGCGGGTATCTAGCCTTAATCCCCCCTCAGCGAGGTTCGAGTCGAGCGAATGGCATCCGTAGCATTTA
>CAYXFO010000192.1:7072-8286 GCA_964464255.1 uncultured Pirellula sp. | reverse complement strand
CACGATGTCGTTCGAGTCGGTCGCCGGAAACTCGACCGTAGAAATTACATCTCTTGCGATCTGGCGGAGAAGTGGCCGATCGAAAAATTGAGCGGCTGCGATGTGGTGGTTCACGCCGCTGCACGCGCCTCGCCGTGGGGATCGCGACGGTCGTTCCTTCGAGACAATGTTCAAGTCACTGAGAACCTGCTCGATTACTGCGCCGCTGTCGGTCAACCGCGGATCGTACACCTATCGTCTTCCAGCGTTTACTATCGAGCCGAAGATCAATTCAATATTTCCGAGTCGACTCCGCTCCCCAAAAAATTCGTGAACACCTACGCTGAGACCAAACGAGCGTCGGAGCAAATCGTCGAGCAATACGTCGGTGCATGGTCGATCCTTCGTCCTCGCGCCGTCTTCGGGCCAGGCGACACGGTCCTGCTGCCGAGGATTCTCGAGGCAGCCCGCCGTGGCAAGCTTCCCTTTCTTTATCGTCACGGCACACCGGTCGTAGGAGATCTGATCTACATCGACAATCTGGTCGATCAAATCGCACAGGCCGCTATCTGCAAAGGAATCTCCGGTACGGTCAATGTCTCCAACGGTGAACCGATCGCCGTCATGGATCTGATCCTCGGCATACTCGATCGCATGCAGATCCCCCCTCCATCGCGTCGAATTTCCGTGAAACAGGCGATGTTGGCCGCAACACTTCTCGAATTGGCCTATACACTGGGGCGAGCACGGTCGGAACCGCCGATCACCCGTTTCGGCGTACATGTCTTCGCCTATTCCAAAACATTCGACGTTACTCGCATGCTGCAGTTGTTCGGCCCCCCCAAGATCAGCCTTCAAGAAGGAATCGATCGCACGGTGCGCGAACTGTCCGCAGCACGGAGCGCAAGAGGCTGACATGCGCGAGGCGCTCGGTTATTGCGGAGTCGTGTCGGCGATCCTGTACTTGGTGATTCAATCGCTGAAGACAGTTCTGGCAATCACCTTCTATCGATCTCGCACGGAATGTCGCAGACCCGTTCAGTCGCTTTCGGTCCTGACCCCGATCCTCAGCGGCGACCCGAGTCTGGAGAACAACCTGCGCGGACACTTAAACGTCATCCCCCCCGACTCTCATCTCTACTGGATCATCTACGAGCACGATGCAGAAGCGCAGCGAATCACCACAGCGATCGCCCGCGATCATCAATCGCCAAGTCATCAATCGCCAAGTCATC
>CAYXFO010000192.1:0-6972 GCA_964464255.1 uncultured Pirellula sp. | reverse complement strand
GCGATCACGATCCTGCAGTGTCCGGAGATTCCGTTCGATGCGAATCCCAAGGCGTACAAGATGCAGCTCGCGGTCCCGCTACTCGATACTCGCTATGTTTGTGTGCTCGACGACGATACGATCCCAAGTCTGGAAACCTTGGAGGCTGCGATCGGCGCCCTGGAGTCGGCCGATGTGTATACGGGTTTACCGTGTTACCAGCGAGGAACCGCTTTCTGGTCCGACATGATTTGCCATTTCGTAGCCAACAACGTCATTTCAACGTATCTGGCAACTCAATGGTTCGGTCCGCCGGTGTCGCTCAACGGTATGTTTTACGTGATGAAAACGGAGACACTTCGCAGCTACGGCGGTTTCACGCCCATCTTCCCGTTTCTTTGCGATGATTACGCGCTGGCACGCGTTGTGAAAGAGCATGGCGGCGTGATCCATCAAAGTGTCCTACCTCATTCCACCAAGACACATGCAGAGACGAGCCGTGAATACTTTCGTCTGTTTCATCGTTGGTTTGCAATGGCAATGGTTCTGTTCCGAGATCAGCCGCTTCATGGGAAGGGGATGATACTGGGGTTGCTCGGTCTGCCACCTTTTCTCCTTTGGTTGTCTTTATTGAGCCCGTTGGTCGGCTGGTGGGGATGGTTCATGGTGGCGGCGGTCTTTGCGATCCGGCATTTACTGATCCGTTTGCAACATCGGTGCATCCTTCCGTTCCGATACCCGATCCATTTTGTGAAGAGCTTGATTTCAGAGCTTCTTCAGCCAGTGCATGTTCTGCACGCCTCGCTTTTCAACACGTTCTATTGGCGCAAGTGGCTGATTCGCACCCTGGCAAACGGCAAATTCGAATATGTGAGGGATCGCGGTTGATGTCGCCATCCATCTGGCATCGAAGGCCGAGTCCATGGTCTGAACGTGCGCGCCGCGTCTGCTTTGTCAGCGGCCTGAGCGACCCGACCAGTTCGGCGTTGTCTCAGGATCAATTGTCCCTTTTGCGATCGCTGCCCTTCGATGAATCCGAAATCATCGACCGGAATTTTCCCTTCACCTCTGATAGCCGCGAAACAGCCCGCGAAGTGTCGATGATTTGGGCCAGTTTGATGAACGGCTGGCAGTATCTGAGACTCGGTTCGAATCGGCATCGCGAACTGCTGAAAACGCATTGGAACAATTTGCTGGAGCACACAGGCCAGTTGTATTTGGTATCGTTGAGTTGTGGGCTGGAATTCATTCGCGTGGGGATCGACTCGCAAATCGATGCAGAACGCATCCATGTGATGGCGCTCGGACCGGTTTGCAGGCAGTTGCCGCAGTGCAAGCTGACGATCATTCAAGGGGAACAAGACTGGATCTCGCGCCGATTCGTGCCCGATGCGAATCATCGTGTTCCCGGCTTGGGACATATGGGTTACATGAATCATCCGAAAGTTCAGGAGATCTTATGCAGCGACTTGGGCAACAGCATTTCCGCATAAGCGGGACAGGGAGCTATCTGCCTGAAGCGATTGTTCTCGCAGAGGAAATGGACCTTCGTTTGAACAAACCTTCGGGCTACGTGGCCAGCACAGGAGGCGTTCTCACTCGCCATGAATGTCGTCCGCCCGAGACGCTCACCTCCATGGCGATCGCTGCAGCCCGCAGAGCGATGGAAGCGGCTGATTTGCAGTTGTCCGATCTGGATCTGATTATCGATGCCAGCACATGTCGTCATCAACCCATACCGTGTAACGCTGCTCTGCTGTCTCAGGCTCTTGGCACCGACGTGAGGGGGGTTCCGGCCTTCGATATTCAAAGTACTTGTCTCGGATTCATCGTCGCCATGCAAGTGGCCAATGGGTTGTTTGCGACCGGCAACTACAAACACATTCTGGTCATTTGCAGCGAATCGCTTCTCGCAGGAGTGAACTACTCGGAGCCGGAAAGCTCTGCGCTGATGGGAGATGGCGCCGGGGCAGTCATATTGTCACGTTCCGAGCCGCGAAACACCTTTGCGTATTCGCACGAAACGCATGCGGAGCATTCCGCGATCTGCGAGGTCCGCGGAGGTTCGCACAATCTTCCTCCCTTTGAATACGATCCTTCCAAGGAAGGGCTATATCGTTTTCATATGGATGGACCGGAACTGTTTCGTGTGGCCCGCAAACTCCTTCCCCCGATGGTCGAACGACTTCTTCAGGAAACGCAAGTCGATCGAAACGAGTTGCAGATCATTCCGCATCAAGCGTCTCCTCGCGGTGTCGAAGCGATTCGTCGCTCTCTCGATGTGGGATCGGATGCGTTTCACAATCGCACGCATGAGATCGGCAACCTAGCAGCGGCAAGCATCCCAGTGATGCTCGATTGGTTTCGTCGACGCCCCGAGTTCAAGCCTCGCGCGTTGACGATGCTGCTCGGGACCTCGGCTGGCTATTCCCAGGCGGCGATGATTCTCGAGGTGTAGTCCATGACCGTGAGCGTCCGTTTTTTCAACAGTGGGTACTGTCGCCAAAGCAATGCCATGTCGGGTGGCAAAGGCTGGAGCTGGCGGCGCTACTACGCTGTCTTTCTCCTGGTATCGCATCCCGAGAAAGGAAATTTCCTAGTCGATACCGGATACAGTCAGGACTTCTTCGATGCAACGCGATCGGGTTTGGGGTTGCTCAGCCGCTGGATGCTACCCGCAACCCTCGATCAGCATCGCGATGCTGCGGGAGTATTGCAAGCTTGCGGCGTTGACCCGGAAACCGTGCACTCGATTTTCATTACCCATTTTCATGCCGATCACATCAGCGGCCTCAAACGATTTTCCCATGCAAGGTTTGTCGCGCGACGAAGCGCTTGGTCGCATCTGGCATCGCTGTCTGCTTGGCGCAAGTCGCAGGAACTCTTTTTTCCGACCTTGATGCCAATCGATTTCGAGCAACGGGCCGACTGGTTCGATGAAACGGATTTCAAAGTTTCATCATCGATTGTGCCTGATTTTCGGACGTTTGATTTCTGGGGCGATGGATCGATGTTCTTGGTGGATCTCCCCGGTCATGCGATCGGTCAATATGGACTTTTCTTCCCAACCCTTTCGCGGCCGATGCTGTATATCGTCGATGCTGCATGGAATTTAGAAGCGATGCGCATGGGGCAGCAGATTCCTTCGGCCCTGATGTTCCTGCAACACGATGCAGGGGCGTATCGGGAAACATGGACCAAGCTGCGATCGCTGCAAGCGAAAAATGAGATCGATCTGGTCGCATGCCATTGCAGGGAAACTCAGTCTCGCGTCGAGAACCGCAGTACCAACAGTGCCGATGGATGCTAGGAAGCTGATGGACTCGAACATGCTCATCGACATGATCGCGCCCCCTTTCCCAGGGCATTTGTTTCCACTCTTAGATCTGGGCCAGGGACTGCGCGAACGAGGATTTCGTTCCATCCGAGTCCTGACAACAGCGCGACGCAAATCGGCAGTAGAAGCGTGTTCCCTAGAGTTCGTGGAGTTGCTCGCAGGTGCAGACTCCTTCATCGATTCGATCGGGAACACCGAGAAACCTGTCCGCTCCCATCCGTTTCGGCTCCTTAGTCAGTTTCGCATGAACATGTCCCTGATGGATCGTTTGCGCGAGGAACTCAAGACGATATGGCAAAAACGCGAGCCGGATGTTGCGATCGTCGATTTCACAGTGCCGTTGGCAGGTATCTTGGCGCAGCAGCTAGGAATCCCTTGGTGGACCAGTTGCCCCACTCCCTGCGCGATCGAGACGCGAACTTCGACCCCGTCGTATCTTGGCGGCTGGCAGCCACGAACCGACATGTTTGGTCGAGTGCGCGATCGCATCGGACGCGGAGTGATTCGAACGTTCAAGAGAACGGTGGGGTTCCTCTTCCGAAAGCCTTTTCGACGTTGGGGGATCGAGAGCGTTTATCGAACTGACGGGAACGAGGTGGCTTATTCACCGGAATGGATCATGGGCTGTGGGGTTCCCGAGTTTGAATTTGATCGCGACTGGCCCGAGGCATTCGAATTCATTGGACCGCTAACCGGCGGACCTCCCCTACCGTTCCAGCCTCCGGAATTCGAATCGGATCGGCAACATGTGTTGGTTTCGCTCGGCACGCATCTACCCTGGGCAAAGAAGAAGCTCCGAAGCGTGATCCAGGACGTTGCACACGCATTGCCCCACCTCCGATTTCATGTCTCGGGAGGTAATCCAGGTGGGGAGCAACGGGAGCAAGTCGATAATATCCAATTCGTCGATTATTTCCCGTACGATCCGTTCCTGTCGAACTACTCGGCAGCGATCGTCCACGGTGGAACCGGGTTGGTGTACAGTTGCCTTCGCTCGGGTGTCCCGATGTTGGTGGCTCCGCAGGATTTCGATCAATTCGATCACGCAGCCCGCATCGTCCATCGAAATCTCGGGCTATCGTGTACCTTGCGCGAGTCGCCGCGCAAGATCGCGAACAAGCTGGAACATCTGCTTTCGGACGAAACAATGCGACGAACGATTCAAGCCATGCAGAGGCGAGTGCGAGATCGGAATCCCCACCAAGTCGTGGCAACACGACTGCGTAAGAGGATTATGCATAAACAGTGAGCTAAGCTGAATCGTTAACCATCGAGAGAGGTCAGTGCAACGAGAGCGTTATGGGCAAACAGAAGAGCAGCTATACTCCCGTTCCCACTCTCGGCGCCGTTTGGGGAACTTGGCCTTATCGAATTGGTTGCCCGGTGTGGGGTTGCAAGGAATGGGCGGGTCAGATTTATCCCACCGGCACGCAGTCGGAGAACTTCTTGTCTTGGTACAGCCGTTTGATGCCCACCGTCGAAGGGAATAGCACATTCTACTCGGTGCCGGGTCCGGAGGTGTTTCGCAAATGGGCCGATAGCGCTGCCGATGGGTTTCAGTTCTGCTTCAAATTTCCGCGTAGCATCTCGCACGACCATCAACTGAGCCAGTGCCAAGCCCTGACCAAGGAGTGGCTTGGAAGATTGGAGATACTGCAGGCTGCGGGGCGATTGGGTCCGACTTTTCTTCAGCTAGCTCCATCGTTTTCATCGCGATCCTTTCCGCAACTCAAGGAGTTCTTGGAGCAATTGCCGCGCGATTGGCCATGGGCCGTGGAGGTCCGGCATCGGGATTGGTTTGACGGCGATGTTTGGGAGACGAAGCTCAATCGATTGCTCAGCGACTTGGGGATCGATCGCGTCATCTTCGATTCACGTCCGCTGAATGCGATGGCTCCATCGGATGAGGCCGAGGCCGCGTCGCAGGAGCGGAAGCCGAAAGTTCCACTTCGTGTAGAGACGACGGCGAAGCGTCCCATGGTGCGATTGATCGGTCGAAATGATCTGCAGGAGGTCACCGGCTACTGGGATGAGTGGGCGGAGCGAATCGCCAACTGGATCCGCGATGGTCTGCAACCATGGATTTTCACTCATGCTCCCGACGACGCCTTCGCACCGATGCTCGTGCATGCGTTGCACCAGCGGATTCAAACGCGACTTTCACAGTTGCCATCGCTCCCAACGTTGGAGCAAGTCATCGCGAAAGAGGCAGAGTCCAATTCTTCGGGCGGCAAGCTCACGCAATTGCGATTGTTCCCCTAGGGAGAGGCTCTGCAATCCACGCATGGACTTATCGGTGCTCGGCAGCCCTTATTCGGCCTATGTTCGCCACTTCTTGCATGAAGCGCTTGAATGCTTCATACTCGCAACTGTCTTCAGGAAGCCGCCTGCGAATTCTTTGCTTATCCAACGAACTCCGTAGTTGGAGAGCCGAGACCTTGAGCGATACAGCATCCGCGACAACTCATTCTCAGCCATCGAATTATCTCCATCGCATCGATGAGGCTGTCATCGCCAGTGAACCACTGCAGCGCTGGCTAGAGCAGCGATTGTCACAAGATGGGCGCACCCCATCAAAACCCGCGCGGCTGCTGATGCAATCGCTCAAGGATCGTGTGGAAGCATCCCGGTGGTTGAATGACCCATTGCTGATACCCCTCTTGCCGATCGTCCTTCGGGCCGCTTCGAATCCTCAGGACCTCTCGGGCCTGGAACCTTGGTATCGTTTGCAATTGAAACGACCGGCTGGTTGGTGGGGTCTGCTGCGAAGCTTCTCCTACCCCTTGCTTGTCGGGTTGATTGCCTTAGCGGTGATGTACGTCTTTTCCGCATTTATCATTCCGATTTTCAAGACGATGTTCGAGGAATTTGAACTCAAGTTGCCGGGACCCACACAAGCCGCTTTTTCCATAGCAAGTTTCATCGCCAATTACACGCTACTCGCAGTCGGCGAACTGTTGGTCTCGATAGGGGTGGTGATTGGCGTCCTGAAATTCATCGGGTTCGTATTGGATCACCTCGAGAGAAATCGCTTGATTGCGTTTCTTCGTTTGGGTACCAAGAAAAATCTGGGAGCGATGGCACGATGGACTGGAGCATTATCGGAATTGCTCGCGATCGGAACGCCTCAGGCTCTGGCAGTAACGACTGCTGGGATTGCAAGCCAGAGACCATGGCTCAGGCAACAGTCCGTTCGACTCGCACAAGAGGCGGCGGGGACTGGTTATCGATGGAGCGAGCGGTGGTATGCTCGGAGTTTCGCCCGATCTGCGATCGTAGCTTTAGATCTTCATTCCGAGGGAATCGCAAGCGCATCGCTTCTGCGCGACTTGGCTCAAAGCTATGCGATCCGCTGGTGTGGCCGAGGCGATCTTTTTTACGGCTGGATGGGACCGATTTTGATGCTTTTCATCGCAAAATTGATTTTCTTCATCGTCTTTTCACTGTTCATGCCGCTGTTCAGTTTGGTCACATCATTGAGTTCTTGACATCAGGAAAGGAGGGATTCCGATGGGACTAGCACTATTTCGACCGCACGGATTGCGATGGCGCAGTTCCACCGTGATTCCAGGCAGCCCGCTTCGAGAACAACAGCAGTCGTTGCTGGCCCTGCTCCATGGCTGCCTCCGCGATTCGGTACCTATGGTGCCGATGAT
>CAYXFO010000191.1:6797-8338 GCA_964464255.1 uncultured Pirellula sp. | reverse complement strand
TCTTCGTCCCTTCCGTCCCCTTCGCCCCTTCCGTCCCTGTCCCCCATCGCTGCCTTGGAAATGGAAGAGGAACTCCTCAGCCATCGCGCATTCGACATGGCTCGCCAGATGATCGAGGCGCTGGAATCGCATACCGAATTCCCGATCGCTGTCAAATTCCGTGAGTTATTCGATTACGCAGACGATGTCCGATTGGGCCCCAGCTCGCGAGCGATCCTCGAGGCGGCGACAGAGCGAGGCATCCCCTATTATCGGATGACTTCCGGGTCGTTGTGTCAGCTCGGCGAGGGGCGATGGCAACGCCGAATATGGACTGCGGAGACCGATGCTACCAGCGCGATCGCCGAATCGATCGCCAGCGATAAAGACCTCACCAAACGATTGCTGCGCAACGTCGGAGTACCGATTCCTTTGGGACGCATGGTCACCGGTCCCGAGGATGCATGGGCAGCTGCTCAAGAAGTCGGATTCCCGGTGGTAGTCAAACCGCGCAACGCCAACCATCAACGCGGTATTTCCATCGAGCTGACCGAACAAGAGGAGATCCTTCGCGCCTATCATTGGGCGATCGAAGATGGTCAAACTCAAGATGTCATGGTCGAGCAATTTGCCAGGGGCCAACATCATCGTCTGTTGGTGGTCGGCGACTCCCTGGTCGCAGCCAGTCGCGGTCACGTAGAGACTGTCACCGGGGATGGTATCCACACGGTCGAACAACTGGTCCATCGGTTGAATCAGGATCCGCGGCGTGGCGAAGCCTACACCGACCCCCTCGGGGTTGTCAAAATGGTTGCCGCCACCCACATCGAACTCGCCAAACAAGGCCTGACTGCCGATTCGATACCCGAAGAAGGACGAGTGGTGCTGGTCCAAAGAACCGGCGATTTAACAACTGACTGCACCGAAGTTGTCCATCCGGAAACCGCGCGACAAGCAGTCTTGGCCGCACGCGTGGTCGGATTAGACATCGCTGGGCTCGATGTTCTTGCGGAAGATATCTCGCGGCCATTAGCTCAGCAGCGGGGTGCGGTTGTCGAGGTGAATGCGGGGCCTTCTCTTTCCCCGCATGTAGCACCCCTGTTTGGCGAACCGCGGCCGGTGGGTCGAGCCGTCATCGACATGCTTTTTCCCGCAGGTCGCCAAGCCCGCATCCCGATCACATGTGTTGTTGCTCCCCAGCTCCCTGCGGCACTCGGTCGATTGGCTGAGTGGCACGAGCAAACCAGCGCAACGCATGCGGCCGCAGGTTCGGTCGGCGCCGATGGCATTCGAGTCGGATCCGAGTGGATCCCTCTTCCCGAAGCCGCCGTTCCCAACCGCGTTCAATCCCTCCTGTCGCATCCGCATCTCGATGCTATGGGAGTTGCTTGCGAGTTAAAATCGCTTGCCGACCAAGCGTGCCCCACGCCCCGCATCGATCGCTTGATCATCGTTTCGCCTCCCGAAGGAAGAGAATCTTCCATGGTTTGCGATGATGCATGGCGGACGATCGGTCACGCAATTCATCCAGCAACCGAGATCGACTGGAACAACACACCCGA
>CAYXFO010000191.1:1575-6697 GCA_964464255.1 uncultured Pirellula sp. | reverse complement strand
TCGCATGTTACGAATCGACTCTCGATACGCGGTCGATGCGAGCTAAGCAGCGATCGCGACCGAGCAAGCTCACATAATCGAAGACACCCAGCCCGGTACTCTTGCCGGTCAAGGCGACGCGAAGCGCGTTGATACAGACGCCGAGCTTGAGCCCTTTCTCGGTTGCGTAGTCCTTGATGAGCGGTTCCAGAGTGGCTTGATCCAAAACCTCGCTCTTCTCGATCAATGCGCGAATCCCCTGCAGCGCATCGATCGCGCCGGCCTCGTTCTTGATCCTTTTATTTAAGAGATCCTGGTCGATCGCCAGTTGATCATCGTCGCAGAAGAGTTCATCGAACTGCAGAATATCACCGGCTACTTTGATCCGATCGCCAGCCGCCGCGACCACGCGCGTCAGGTACTCCGACGTCGAACATGGAGGAGGCGTTTCGATCCAACCGGCTTGTTGCAGGAAGGGAACGACCATGGCGACCTTCTTCTTGATATCCAACTGGCTCATCCATCGGGCTTGAAACGCCAACAGCTTTTGTGGGTCGAACGATGCGGGCGCCTTGTTCACTCGCTCGAGCGAAAAGTGCTTGATGGCATCCTTGAGGGTAAAGTGTTCTGTGCTGTCATCGAGCGACCATCCGAGCAAGAGCAGATAATTCAAAATCGCGCCAGGAAGGAATCCTGTTTCGCGATAGAAGTCGACCACGACAGGGTTGAAGGTTTCGGGTGTCGTCTGCAGATTGGCTTTCTTGGCGATCGTATCGCCGAGCTGAAAGAGGGTGGCGAAATCCTTCTGCTTGAGATACTTATCGAGTTTTCGTTTGCTCAGTTTCGCAGTCCCACCCGGTTCGGCAACATACGGAAGGTGTGCATAAATGGGGAGTGGATAGCCTAGGCTTTGCGCGATGAAAATTTGGCGAGGGGTATTGGGGAGATGCTCTACGGCCCGAACGACGTGCGTGATGGCGAAATCGTAGTCATCCACCACACTCGCTAGATGGTATAGGCAGTTTCCGTCGGCTCGCTGAATGACATGGTCCTGTTCATCGGTCCATTCAAAGCTGCATTCGCCGCGAATTTTATCTTGGAAGACGCATTGCCCTTCGCGCGGCATCTTGAGACGCACAACGCTCGTCCGTCCCTCGGCGGCGAATTGAGCCTCTTGATCAGGATCGCAAGCCATGAAAGAGCGATCGTAGATAAAGGCTTTTCCTTCCTGTTCCGCTTTCGCCTTGGCCGCAGCGATTTCCTCTGGCCTGGCGAAATCGCGATAAGCGAATCCTGAACGCAAAAGTTGTTCTACCGCTTCTTGATAGCGTGCCGATCGCTGCGATTGGAAATAGGGTTGATAGGGGCCGCCGACTTCGGGCCCTTCGTCCCACTGGAGTCCGAGCCATTTGAAGCCCTCGAGGATCGGCTGGAGGGCGGCCTCGACGTTTCGAACTTGGTCGGTATCGTCGATCCGCAGCAGGAACTGGCCCCCCGACTGTTTGGCTAACAGATAGTTGAACAAGGCCGTTCGGACCCCGCCGATATGGAGGTAACCAGTGGGACTTGGAGCGAAACGGGTACGTATCGTCATGATCTATCCATCGCCTGCGCGAGGTCGGTGACATAAAAATCTTGGAGCAGTTCGTACAGCTCGGGGTGGTACTCTCGCAGATCCCAAGGGATCTGAAAATAGCACTCGGAGGCTACCGCGAAAAATTCGCTCGGATGGGTCAGTCCATAATCATCGATGACGATCTCCTCTCCTTGCTCGACCATTTCGCGAGCTAGTTGAAACTCGGTCTCGAAGTCTTCCCGCCACTGCTCTGCATCCAGTCCAGGAGGCAACGGTGGAATACCATCCGCCTTGGGATCGTCGCACATATCAAGCTGATGCGCGAACTCGTGAAGAACGATATGGTCGCCATCGTTGTCGCGATGGATTGCTCTTTGGATATCGTGCCAATTGAGAGCGATGGGACCGCGCGCAACGGTCTCGCCGGAGCGATAGTACTCGCCTCCTAAACCATGATGCAGATCGCCCCCTTTGGAGCGCGCTTTGTAAGGTCTCGGGTAAACCAGAATCGTACGTGTCGACGGGAAGGTCCATTCGGGATATGCCAGCACCAAGAGCGACGCGTTCAAAGCGATGGTTTTTTTGACCTCGTCGTTGATGCGAAATCCGTTGCAACCCTCCCAGTGCTTGCTGGCGATGAACCGCTTGGCCCATAGGACCATCGAGCGACGTTTCGAATCATCCAGCCAGTATGCCTGCCAGACATATCGGTCCAATTCTTCCAAGTCTTGCGGTTCGACGTTGTCCGAGGATGGTCGCCTCCTCCACCAATTCCACCAGACGCTAATCGGCATCGCTCCCTCCCGGTGGATGCAGCGATGGGTCGCTGATCGCACAATGTATCTTTGCAGGCGTCGTCCATTTTTCGTTCTCGACGTCATGAACTCGCAATGCGGAATCGTATGCTCCAGAATCGGGTGCATCATCCGTCAATGCTGTCATCAACCGATTCCACATCTCCGGGACTAGCTCTCCTTTAAGCTCCAGATACTCGATCGCTCCGTCTCGATCGTACACCATGCCATCGAGTTGGTAACGGCGGCCGTCGAAAGCCAACGCCCACACAAAAGACCCATCGAGTTCAATGTACATACCATGCCATTGGCTCAGGATATCGACAAACGACTCGAACGATGTTGATAGCCGTTGTCCTTCGCGCGCATAGACTCGCAGAAACATAGAAGAGATCACGAACTTTCGGGTGGAATATGCTTGCCGTGTGGATCGGTGGGTGCGGCGCCGATCTCTCGATCCAATTCGTCTCGCATCTTGCTATCGGTATAGTGCTCGAACGACTCAGCTTGGGCGTGCAGACGCGGATCGCTGACCCCGACCTCGAGGCTTAGATACTGCTCCCACTGGCGGTGGGATCGGATCAGGTTTTGTGCATATCGCAGGCCCTCGTCGGTCAGTAGGCATGCACCATCCCGCGAAGCGATGTAGCCTCGCTGGACCAACTCCCGAACCGCCGAAGCGATCTTTGATGAATTGGATTTCAGCTTCGGAACGATTTCACTTTGGGTCAATCCTTGCGGAGTATGGGTTTGCGATTCGGTTTGGCGATACAGCAGAGCCAAGATATCTTCGCTCAGAATGCGGCGCGCCAATCGCTGCCTGTTAAGCCATTGAACCACGAGGCCCCCTTTGCCGCTCCCGAAAATCGCTATGACGAGGAGCACTCCTGAAACGAGCGCCATCATCGCTGCAGAGTTTGCACTTTTGAAGCCGAACGCATGGGGAATCGTGATGGCGGCAATATGTCCAAAGAGAGCGACTGCGATCGCTGCAACCAGACTGAGCAGGATCATGTTCGACAGTCGCGAACAACATATATAAGCGATCGAAGGTGGGACGATGAGCATCGCGATCACCAGAATGTTTCCCACGGCTCGAAAAGCCACGATGCAGGTGACCGCGACCATGGCGGCGAGCAAGTAATGAAAAAAGGCAGGCGAGATACCCTGCGCAGCAGCCAAACCGGCATCAAAGGTGCTGAGGGTCCATTCCTTGTAGAGCACTACGATCAACACAGAGTTTAACAAGAAGATGCACCCGAGTTCCATCACGACTCGCGGAACGGCACCTAGAGGCGTCGCCACGGTATCGAGAACGATGGTTTCGAGATTGCCATACAAAACACAGGAAGGATCGAGATCGACATGATCAGTCCGAGCGATCATCATCAATCCGAGGGCGAACATCGCCGTAAACACGACGCCGATCGCAGCGCTTTCCTCAACCCGTCCATAACGCCGAATGAACTCGGTGAGCCAAACGGTCAGTACGCCGACAATCGCGGCTCCCACCATCGCAATCCATGTGCTGCGCGACCCGGTCCACAGAAAAGCAGCGGCGATACCTGGCAGTACCGCATGACTGATCGCATCCCCAATCAAACTCAGACGGCGCAGGACAAGAAAATTACCAACCAGGGCGCACGACATCGCGCACAGGGCTCCGGCTAGCACCATCCAGCCATCGACTTGCCAGTACCAATCCATGGAAGTCCCTTATTGCTTGCTGACCATATACCCGACATCGTCCAACGGCTTGATCCAGACGTTGCGGAAGCGGGTCGGGCTCCCGTGATCTTGGAGAAAGACCGGCCCGATCTGTTTGGCTCGCATCTCCACCTTGATCTTATCGAGATAGGGGGTGTTTCCGTAGCGGAATGGATGATAGACCGAACGAGGTTCTTCGAACTGAGTATTGCGCTGCACACACTGTCCGTTGAGCCATGCTGTCACCGACCCGGGAGTAACGATCTTGCCTGTTTCGTCTCTGCGTGGAGCTCGATAGCGAATATCGTACACCTGCCACTCTCCAGGCTTTCGCGAAGCGTTGACTAGCGGTGGAGCGAAGCCGTACAAGGCACCTTCATCCTGCTCGGTGGGGGATGCGACTCCATAGGAATTGAAGATTTGCAGTTCGTAGTTTCCATGGAGGTACACGCCGCTATTCCCTTCGGCGATTTCGGAGACCATGAACTCGACATGCACATCAGCGTCCCGGAAATGCCATTCGGAGACAATGTGGTTGACCCGCCCTTCGCTGCGAGTGGAGACCAGGCATCCGTCTTCGATAGGCCAATTGATAGGGCCACCCTGCATGCTTCGGAATCGAGCCGTAGTGCCATCGAACAAGACGACTGCATTTTCGGGAGGTGGGACCGGCAGCACCGACTGCTCGGGCTGGAAAGCATCGTCGTCCTGTCCCCAAGCGATCGAGCTCGAGAGAATCAGACACAATGCGAGGATGCGATTGAGATCAAGTATGATGTTCGACTCCGGTTGGTTGAACTTTGGCTCTTAGTCTGCCGTGCAGCCATTGTAACTCGCGAGCGATCCCTTGGTGCAGTTGTGGTTCGCGCAACGATTCGGGAAGGACTCCCCATGCATAGGTTTCGACTTCGAGATGCATTTCCGGGGAACCGAAGTCTTTCTGCACCATCATCAAGTCCAAGAACCGATCGATCTCGTTTTGGGTCGATTCGATTCTTCCCCAGGACGCGATGTCGATAGGGACGTGAAAATGAATTCGCCACTCGTTGAGCAACCGCTTGTCCTC
>CAYXFO010000191.1:0-1475 GCA_964464255.1 uncultured Pirellula sp. | reverse complement strand
CCAATTCCGCTTGCTGATCTTCGGCCATCACCGCCGCGTGGCAGACATCATGGCACATGGTGATGTAGGTTCGTGCGAGCTCGGCTCGCGAAGCACCCAGCGTTCGCTCGGAAAGATGGTCGACATAAAAACGTCGCAACGATGCCGTATCGGTGATCGCGCAACCGGGCTCTGGTTCGAGGGCCAATACGATCCTTCGACCGGTGGTTTCATACAGGTGGGAGAGTTGTTCCGCGATCGTCATCAGTTGATCCGCCGCCAATCGCCATTGATCCGATGTCGGTTGAGGTGAACCCCACGCGATCGGCAGAGTCGAAATCGAACCGAAGCGACCCGGTTCCAACAGTTGATCGAGCAAACGGATCAGATCTTGGGTGTACTTCAAACGCGACGGCTCCCACCATGTGGGCAGATAGACTCGATGCTTGACCACCGCGGTGTGGAAATCTCCTTGCGGAAAGCCATTGAAGGTGTAGGGAACCAATCCCATCTCTCGCAAAGAGTGACGGATGCGATCCAAGTTCGGAGGCTCAAGCGCCTCGCGGACCGCGTTCTCGGAAAACCAAAGACCGACCGGCAGGGATCTCAGTGCCAGCGACTGCCGAACGGAATACGCGTGAGTCCTCAGATTGCTGAGGATCGCATCGACATTCACTCCTGCATGGACATTGGTACAGTAGCCGACGATCGGAGCCGGTTCACTCATCTTTGCTCCTTTTATTCCTTCTCCCATCGGTTCGTTTGGAGTCTTCCTGATGAGTCGATTGCCGTCCCTTTTCCCGCGATACGGCCCGCTGGAAGTCGCGGAACTCCTGAGGCCAGGGAGCCTGAAAGGAAAGCACTTCGCCCGAGTTTGGGTGCGTAAGTGAGAGGGTCTCCGCGTGCAGAGCGATGCGTCGATGTGGCCATGCGTTGTGCATTGCCGTCTCCCTGCGATATCGCGGATCACCTAGAATCGGATGGTTGGCTTCCGCCAAGTGGACACGGATCTGATTGCGGCGACCAGTCTCCAAGCGAACTTCGACCAAGGAGGAGTCGTTCCAAACAACCTTGGTCACATAGTGCGTGATCGCCAGTTCTCCCTGGGCAGGATCCTGGACCGAGAAGCGATTCAAGTCTGCATCGGTTGCGAGATAGCTGGTGATGGTACCGCTGGGAGGCTCCATCGCCCCCGCAATCAGAGCGATGTACTTGCGCTCAGGTTTCCGCGCCGCAAACTGATCGCGTAACGCTTCGGCTGCTTGCAAACTCTTTGCGAAGACCAGAACCCCTGAAACGTCTCGATCCAAGCGATGTACGCAGTAGACCTTGGCCTTCGGGTCGGAACTTTTGAGACGCCTTTCCACCGAAGAGATCAGTGTCCGCGCCTCGCCGTATTGAGTAGGGACCGTCAACAAGCCTGCGGGCTTGACCACCACGCACAGGTCCGCGTCATCGTACAGGAACTCGATCGCCGAACGATTCGCCTGGCGTTT
>CAYXFO010000190.1:0-8362 GCA_964464255.1 uncultured Pirellula sp. | reverse complement strand
TACGCAACCTCGGCCAGTCTCTAATTTGCGAGGCGATCGGCACCTATGCGCTGATCCTTCCGATCCTGTTGATGGTTTCTCCAAGCTTGGTTCCGGTCACCTCCGATGAGCCGACGAATAAGTTAGGGCTCGGGACTTTGGAGTTGTTACCCGTGGGATTATTGGTGTTCGGTATTGGCTTGTCACTCGGTGGCACGACCGGCTACGCGATCAATCCGGTGCGTGATTTCGGGCCCCGACTCATGCACGCGATTTTACCCATCCCAGGCAAGCGAGATAGCGATTGGGGCTACGCGTGGGTTCCGGTCTTTGGTCCATTGTTGGGAGCGGCCTTGGCGGCAATTACGTACATGGCTATTTCTGACCTGAGCCCATTGAAGTAATCCCTCAACTCAACTCAACGTTTCAGGTAATAAGCATGAGTTCTAAGATCGAAGGCCTGATCGCAGCGCCTTTTGCTCCGCTACATTCCAACGGCGATCTCAATTTTGACGCGGTGGAGGGGTATTCGCATGTGCTCTCTCGCAATGGTGTTGTCGGTGCCTTCATTTGCGGCACGACGGGGGAAGGACTATCGCTGACGACTACTGAGCGATGTCAGTTGGCGGAACGATGGGTACGCGTAGCCCCGAGCGAATTGCGGGTGATCGTTCATGTGGGGCATACATCGCTTAAAGAAGCCTGCCATCTGGCTGCGCATGCGCAAGCGATCGGTGCCAACAGTATCGCTTGCATGGCTCCATGTTTCTTCAAACCTGCTGGTGTAGAGGGTTTGATTCATTGGTGTCAGGAGGTGGCAAGGGCAGCGCCCGATCTCGATTTCTATTACTATCACATCCCATCGATGACCGGCGTGAAGGACTTGGTCCACGATTTCCTTCGGCAAGTCGGAGACAAAATCCCCAATTTGGTCGGAGTCAAATTCACCTACGAGGATCTCGACGATTTCGGTAATTGCCTAAGCGTCGATGGCGGGCGTTATGACATGCTTTTTGGTCGTGACGAATTGCTCCTAAGCGCCCTTTCCCTTGGATGTCGCGGCGCGGTCGGGAGCACCTATAACTTTGCAGCCCCTCTCTACCGGGAATTGATTCGGGCCTACGATGCGGGGGATCAGGAGCGGGCTGCAGAATTGCAACAAACTGCTATCCAGATGATTCAGACATTGATCGAAGCGAGCGTTCATCCGATCGCGACATTTAAGTGCTTGATGAATCGGTATGTATTCGACTGTGGCCCGACGCGAATGCCTCTGGTGTCGCCGACATCCGAGCAGTTCAATCAACTAGAGCAACAACTCGATCAGTTTGGGGTTCTGCCATGGCTCAGCAAGCCGTGATACGTTTTGCGTTTTATTTGCTCACTTTGGTCCATTTCTGTTTGGGTGCTTATGCCCAAGCGGACGAGTTCGATCTGCAGCGAGTCGATGTTTTCCCACCCGGCATGGGGGGGATCACTCGGTATCGGATTCCCGGAATGGTCGTCACGACCAAGGGGACGATCCTTGCCTATTGCGAAGCCCGCCGTAATGATAGCAAAGACTGGGGGGAGATCGAAGTCCATCTCCGTCGCTCCACCGATGGTGGCAAGACTTGGTTGCCGTCGCAGCACATCGCGCATCACGGTTCACGAATCGAGGGTAATCCGCGCAAAGCAGTGGATGGCCAGCGCGAACAAACCGTCAACAACCCAGTCGCGATCGTCGATCGACGGACTTGCGCTATTGAGTTCCTTTACTGTGTGAACTACGCTCGCTGTTTTTCCATGAGAAGCACCGACGACGGTGAAACTTGGAGTGAGCCCGAAGAAATTACCTCATGCTTCGAGCCCTTTCGTTCTCGCTACGATTGGAAGGTGATCGCAACAGGACCTGGTCACGGTATACAAACCCGCACTGGGCGGTTGGTTGTTCCGATCTGGTTGGCTTACGGAGGAATCGGCGATCATGCTCCTTCGGCGTGCGGTACGATCTACAGCGATGATCATGGAAAGACATGGACTGCAGGAGATGTCGCGATTCCCAACGAAGGAAATTTCGGAGTCCCGAACGAATCGATCGTTGCATCTTTGTCCGATGGCAGAGTGATGATGATCTCTCGCAATGTGTCCAGACCCAATCGCAAACTGGTGACCATCAGCCCGGATGGCGCCACCTCGTGGAGTGCCCCCGGATTTCATGATGAGCTTTGGGAGCCGATTTGCATGGCGAGCCTCGTCGATCACCCCTCGGCACCTGGGACATTGATCTTTTCGAATCCGCATTCACTCGCCCGAGGGCGCGATGGCGCTGAGGAACCCGCAGGAAGAGGAAAACGCCGCAACCTGACGATCAAACTCAGCCGCGACGATGGCAAGACTTGGCCTATACAAAAAACACTCGATGAAGGGCCAAGCGCCTACAGCGATCTTGCTATTCTCCCCGACGGCACAATTCTCTGCCTTTATGAAAAAGACCAGTCCATCGCATGCGCACGTTTCGGTTTGGATTGGTTGACGGAATCAAAAAAATGAGAGCAGGATGAAAGCAAGTTTTTGGCTGAGCATTGTCGGCATTCTGATCCTCTCGAATGCAGCTATGTGGTGCGGTTCCTTGCTCGGAGCGGATCCGCGGCCCAACGTCCTAATGATCGTTGTCGACGACATGAACGACTGGGTCGGGTGCCTGGGTGGGCATCCTCAGATTCGTACACCCAACATCGATCGATTAGCCCAGCGGGGCATTCTGTTTGCGAATGCGCATGCACCCGCACCGGTTTGCAATCCTTCGCGGGTCAGTGTACTCACTGGAAGGAGTCCTGTGTCTACTGGAATCTATGGCAACGATGTCGTTTGGCATGAGGTGATTCCGAACATTACCAGCCTGCCAGGGTACTTCAAATCACAAGGCTATCGTGTGATCGGTGGTGGCAAAGTGAATCATCACATGCCAAGCTTCAATCGATCCAGCGACTGGCACGAATACTTTGATCAATTATTTGACAGCCATTACCAAGATCAACTCGCGCGCGGCTTGGATGTTTCAAATTTTCAGTGGCCAGAGGGATTTCCTCTCAACGGCTTGGAAGCGGTTCGAACGTTATCCAAGCCACCCAAGAACCCGCTCGAATTCGATTGGGGGCCGTGGAATCGAGGTGACTTAGACATGGGGGACGGTCGCATGGTCGCGTGGGCGGTTGACTTTCTTAAGCAACCCCAAGACCAACCGTTCTTTCTCGCCGCAGGAATCTATCGACCGCATTTACCGTTCTATGCACCCTCGAAATACTTCGATCAGTATCCCGAGGATACGATCCAGATGCCTATTGCGAAGGAGAATGATCGCGAAGATCTCCCGGAATTAGGGTTCAAGATGGCACAGGATCGAGGTGAGGATTTTGAGTTGGTAGTACGTGAGGGCAAGCATCGCGAGTTAGTGCGGGCATATCTCGCAAACGTGGCGTATGCCGATGCGCTGGTGGGACATTTGCTGGAAGCCTTGGATGCATCCACTCATGCAGACAATACAATTATCGTCTTCTGGTCTGACCACGGATGGCATTTGGGAGAGAAACAGCATCTTCACAAGTTCACGTTGTGGGAGCGTTCGACACGTGTCCCACTCATCGTCGCCCTGCCGACGCCCAACCGCAGTAAGGTTTCTGCCCAAGCAGATGCGCGATGCACTCAGCCTGTTGGTTTGGTCGATCTTTTCCCGACTCTGATTGATCTTTGCGATTTGCCCGCGGTTGATGGGCTTGATGGAGTCAGTTTGGTTCCCTGGATTCGCAATCCGGATCAGGAACGATTGCAACCGGCCATAACGACACATGGTTTCGGGAATCATGCCATCCGATCAGAGCATTTCCGATACATCTTGTACTCAGATGGTGGAGAAGAACTCTACGATCATCGAAGCGATCCAAACGAATGGCATAATCTTGCCTCGGATCCTGCATACGCTCAATGCAAGCAGGATTTGCGTGCCTGGATCCCGAAGGCGAGTGCACCGAAGAAGAAAGACAAGCAGCGAAATCGATCCGAAGTCCCATAGTCATGCAACATTGTTTCCGTGTGATGAAAAAGTATTGGACCTCCTCGTTCGCTTTGGTAGTTTCGATCGTACTATACAGTTTCTCTGCCCAAGCCGATGAGAACGGGACTTGGGGACACTTGGCACCAATTCCCAACCGATTGGGTGTAGCTGGGCCGATTGCTGGGACAGATGGAGCGTCCTTGATTGTCGCGGGTGGGGCCAACTTTCCGGATGCTCCGCCCTGGCAGGGTGGAAAGAAAGTGTGGCATGATCGCGTTTATGTTTTAAGCGATCCTGATGCTCAATGGCGCGATGCAGGTAAGTTAGACAGATCCGTTGGTTATGCAGTTTGTGTATCAATCACAGAAAGTAAAGGATTTGGGCCAGGTGTTGCCTATTTCGGAGGGAGCGATGAGACTCGGCACTACCACGAAGGATGGCTTCTGAGGTGGCATGAAGGGAGTTTGGAGCAATCGGCTCTGCCTGCGTTGCCACGCCCCTGTGCTCAAGGATGCGGTGCGTTGGTTGGAAACACGATCTACATCGCGGGCGGTATTGAAACTCCCGATGCAACGGTTGCGATGCATCAATTTTGGGGCCTCGAGTTAGATAAGGAGCCGATTGTTTGGAAGGAGCTTGAGGCATGGCCAGGGCCCGCAAGGATGTTAGCGGTTGCGGCAGTGCGAGACGGCGCGTTTTACTTATGCAGTGGTGTCGAGCTGTCGGCAGGGGGGGACGGCAAGCCTGTTCGTAAGTATCTGAGGGATGCTTACTGCTATCGGCCACAAGTAGGTTGGTTGCGCATTGCGGATTTACCGCGTGCGGCGGCAGCGGCTCCAAGTCCGGGTCCCGACTTGGGTCAGTCAGGTTTTACGATTTTGGGAGGTGACGATGGTAGCTTGGTCGATTTCCGACCGCTGGATCAGCACCCTGGTTTTTCAAAATCGATCCTTGCTTATGACACTAACACCGATTCGTGGCGATCTATTAGCGAACAACCCGCATCGCATGTCACCACTTTTACGGTTCACTGGCGAGACCGATTGGTGATTCCATCGGGAGAGGTTCGACCGGGGGTTCGTTCTGCCGAGGTGCTGTTTCTCAAAGGAGAACTTAAGTATCCTTGAACTTTCTGTTCCCGTCGACGGACCGATTGGGTTGCCGATGCTAGAAGGCAAGGAAACTCAGGTGGAGTTCTGCGTGTCGAATATTTAAGCGGATACGATCTTGTTGGGACATCGGTCCGAAAGCAGGGCTGTCATAGAGGCAGGGCTCGCCTCGCCGAAGTCGTGCAATCGAGTTTCGATATGTGGCTAAGGCTACTGATAATTCGTCGTCTGTTTGGCCGTAAGTCCCCTCTTTCACGCCCGGTATTCGAACGCCGGTACGCATCCCATTTCGCAGGATTCCCCGCAACATCAATCGCAACACCCAGCGAATAAAGAAGGGAGGACGTTTCATGGGATACCCCGTGTAGCCGTAATCAATCCAAGCCGCGAGATGAGACAGGATTTGGCCTGGAGTCCAGTCTCCATTCGCTTTCAAAGTACCCAGACGATTCGCCGACTCGATGCGATCCAATTCCGTAACAAGATCGTCAAGCGACTCGAAATGCAGGGGGCGTTGCTGGGATCGGGAATTCATGATGTCAATTCTTCGTTGTGACTTATCAGAAACTTTGCGTCATTGCTAAGTACGAACTTGAATTTGTTGCTCGACCACGGTGAGACTTAACATAGCATGCGAGCAGGCTATTTTCAAGTTGTTGGGTAGCGCGTGGGCGACAAGTGTAGATACATGAAGCTAGTTCAGTTTTTTCCATTTTCCAAGAGGACTTAGGAGCAGTGCTGGTAATAGGACTAGATCCCCAAGGATGGAAGTGCTCATCATCGCGATCATCAGCATTGCGAACTGTCGTGTAGGATTGAATGCAGCAAACATAAACGGCAACATCGAACAACAACTGATCAGCATGGTATGAATCATGGCTCGGGCACAATTTGAAAACGTGTGTGCGATCGCCTCTTCACGGGTATCCCCTTCGGACAATCTCCACGAATACCAATTCACAAAGTGAAGGGTATCGTTGACGGCGATCCCCATGGCCACACTAGCTGTCAATAAGCCTGCGACATCAAGTGAGTATCCTAGCCAAGCCATACCGCCGAAGACAACCGTCTCGGGCAAGACGTTTGGCAACATGATGAGAAGCCCGGGCCGAATCCCACGTGCGATTAGCATCATCACGGGGGTAATCAAAAGGAAAGCGGTGGTAAAGCTGGACCCTAAATCGGTAAGTAATGCGGTTTGTGTGTCATGCATCATCGGGGAAAAGCCAGTGAAATCCACTTGAGGTGTTACCATCTCCCCCGCATTTGCGTTTTGCGGTTCGAGTGCAGGTGGTGGTTCCTTGGTCGTTTCGTACGGCGGCACGATCTCGCTAACGGCATTCTGAACCTTTGCGGTCAACTGCCCATAATCGAGACGGGACAAAGCTGAGACTTTTGCGGTGATGCGCCATATCCGCATGTCGGCGGTTTCTGAGACCAAACCTTGTTGCTGTAATTGAGGTAGAAAATCCGGAAGCGAGTTCCGAAAAATGCGTCTACGAACAACATCTCGCACCCGAGAGCTATTTGGTAGTTTGGGAAGGAATGATGTTGCGGCGAGCAAACCACCAATATCCGGTTGCCTCCGAAGGTGGTTTGCCACGCGATCGACCCAAACGACTTGATCAAAGGCATCGGCGGAGGAGTCTTTCGGGAACTTCAGCAAGACTTCGACCGAAGCGATTGGACCGAGATGATTCTCCATCCAAGCCATATCGCTAACAGTCGGACTTCCGGGTGGAAACATGTCATCGAAACGGGTCGAGGACTTGAGGGACAGCAGTCCATAAAAACTGAACAACAACAAGAGTATGCCACCCATCGAGACGGGCCAACAATAGCGACTCATGAACGATGTATAGGACCTCGCCCAAGGCATGACTGATTCCGCATCTCTGTGGTCTTGCTGTTTGGATTCTGTGGAGCTACTCCTCAGATTGACCGATACGTATCGGCTTCGACAAAACCAATCCGAGAGTCTAGGGAATACCAAAATGAGAATCGTGCTTGCCGCACATAGGGAGATCGCCGAATAAAAACCGAAGTTGCGGACCGGCGACAACTGACTTGTCGCGAGAGCAATCATCCCGAGAGCGGTTGTTAGCGTTGCTAAGATGCTAGGCTTAAGTCCCAAGAATACAGCCCGAGCCCCTAAGTGATCCGTATGATTGCGAGCGACGTCGGTGAAATAGTTCATGAAATGTACCGCAGCCGACAGCGTCAGCATGAAGACCAAGGTCGGCAAGACGATCAACACGGCGCTGAATTCAGAACCGAACGCCGTCACGATGGCTATCGCTAGAACTTGCCCGATACCGGCGATCACCATGACGGGTAGGACCGCACGAATACTGCTCAAACACAACCATGCCAAGACAACCCCGAGCAAGCTCGAGGGCAAGACCAGCCGCTTGAGGCTTTCCTCCGCAGCGACATCGACCGCGTAGGCCTCAAATACAGAGCCAACTATCTTCAGATGGGATCGACCTAAACCGGAGACATCGTCCGCCGCTCGCCGGACTAACTCGATCGCCTCCTTGTGACTTTTGATTCCGGCAGGCGCGAAGCTGATGAATACTGCGGCCGTCCCATCGCTACCAATAATTGAAGACTCAAGTCTTTCAAAGGCGGCCTCCCTCGACAGTGCGATCGGTGGATCGGTCAAACGCCGTACCAATTGATCGGTGGTTTGCAATGATTCGATCCAGGAAACTCGTTTACTATCGGTGCGTTGGTCGTCGACTCGTCGCAGCGATTCCGCCATTGCCTGTAACCGTGGATCGTCGACGTGGCAACCATCCCAGGAGACGACAAGGTATTGATCCGAGCCAAAGATACGTACAAATTCCTCGTAGCGTTGACGAACGGGGCGACCTTCCGGCAACCACGCATGAACGTCTGCGGCGCCGATCCGCATGTGGACCGCAAAATAAATGACGACAGGGAGTAGGCAGGCCCCTATCAGAAGTGCCCAGCCTGAGCATACATCCAGTTTTCGAAGCATCCGCGGCGAAACGTTCAAGCTACTTTTGGCTCAGGCTTTACGTGAGTTCGATATCCACCCTACGCGAGCCTGCGATTGTACCACAGTAGGGGGATTTAATCCTTCTTCCTAAAAATACTCGTCTCGATTCGAGCCGTCAAAAACGACCTCGCCGCATGCAACATTGCTTGAAGCGTTTGTTGCTACCGCACGGACAAGGATCGTTTCTGCCGAGTTTCTCTTCAAGCAATTTGTCAC